>NZ_JBHVHF010000012.1:0-61666 GCF_042800315.1 Streptomyces sp. NPDC057638 | reverse complement strand
GCCCCGGGGCCACCGCTCCTGCCGCCGGGCCGTTCGGGTGCCAGGGTCCCGGTGCCAGGGCCCGGTGGGCGCCGGCACGGCGGGCCGACGCGACCGCACGCGATCCGTGACGGCCCCGCCCCGCCCGGGGCCCGCCGCTGTCCCCTCGTACGCCCGTCACCCCGAGGGAACCCGCCGCCGGACCTCAGCCGACCCGCCCGGAACCACGGCACCACCCGGCACCACCCGGCACCACCCGGCACCACAGCACCACCACAACCCACCGCCGACCCCGCCGGACCTGCGGCACGGCCCGGACCACGGCACCGCCCGGAACCCCGCACCGACCCGCCGCCCGGTCCGCTCAGCCCCGCCCTTCCCGCACCGGAGAGCCGTTCCCCGCACCGGAGAGCCGAGGAGAGTCCGTTCCATGTCCGACCCCGCGCCCGACGCGCCGCTCGACCCACCGCCGCCGCCGTCGGTGCCGCTCGACCCGCCGCTGCCACCGCCGTCGGCGTCGCCGCCCGCGCCCGCCGGGGGCTTCGACCTGGCCCGGCTGCTCGCCGACCGTGGCGGCGAACGCTACGAGCTGCACACCCGCCATCTCAACCACCAGCTTCCGCGCATGCTGCGCACCATCGGCTTCGACAAGGTGTACGAACGGGCCGAGGGCGCCTACTTCTGGGACGCCGACGGCCAGGACTACCTCGATATGCTCGCCGGTTTCGGGGTGATGGGCCTCGGCCGCCACCACCCCGTGGTGCGCCGAGCCCTCCATGACGTCCTCGACGCCTCCCTCGCCGATCTGACCCGCTTCGACTGCCAGCCCCTGCCCGGTCTGCTCGCCGAGCGGCTGCTGGCCCACAGCCCCCATCTGGACCGGGTCTTCTTCGGCAACAGCGGTACGGAGGCGGTGGAGACCGCCCTGAAGTTCGCCCGCTACGCCACCGGCCGCCCCCGCGTCCTCTACGCCGAGCACGCCTTCCACGGACTGACCACCGGTGCGCTCTCGGTCAACGGCGAGCCGGGTTTCCGGGACGGCTTCGCCCCGCTGCTCCCCGACACCGCCGTCCCGCTCGGCGACCTCGACGCGCTGGAGCGCGAGCTGCGCCGGGGCGATGTGGCGGCGCTGATCGTCGAGCCGATCCAGGGGAAGGGGGTGTACGCGCCACCGCCCGGCTATCTGCGCGCCGCCGCCGCGCTGCTCCGCCGCCACCGGGCGCTGCTGATCGCCGACGAGGTGCAGACCGGCCTCGGCCGGACCGGCGCGTTCTACGCCTACCAGCACGAGGAGGGTGTCGAACCGGATCTGGTCTGTGTCGCCAAGGCGCTCTCCGGCGGCTATGTCCCGGTCGGCGCGACCCTGGGCCGTGGGTGGATCTTCGAGAAGGTCTACTCCTCGATGGACCGGGTGCTGGTGCACTCCGCCAGTTTCGGCTCCAACGCCATGGCCATGGCGGCCGGTCTCGCGGTGCTCTCGGTGATCGAGGAGGAGGGGCTCGTGGCACGCGCCCACGCCACCGGGGAGCTGCTGCGCTCCCGGCTGGCGGCGCTGGTGGACCGCTATGAGTTCCTGCGGGAGGTGCGGGGCCGGGGGCTGATGGTCGGCATCGAGTTCGGCCGCCCGTCCTCGCTGGCGCTGCGGGGCCGCTGGACCATGCTCCAGGCGGCGCGCAAGGGTCTCTTCGCGCAGATGGTCGTGGTCCCGCTGCTGGCGCGGCACCGGATCCTCACCCAGGTCTCCGGTGACCGGCTGGAGGTGATCAAGCTGATCCCCCCGCTGACGATCGGCGAGCGCGAGGTGGACCGTTTTGTGACCGCCTTCACGGCGGTGATGGACGAGGCCCACGCGGGGGGCGGACTGATCTGGGATTTCGGTAGGACCCTGGTCAAGCAGGCGGTGGCGGCCCGCTGAGCGCCGGATCTTTGCCTCTGAGGCAAGAAACTTGCCTCAGAGGCAGTTTCCTGGCGCAATGGACCCATGCAGAGTCCTCCCGAGGGCCACGCCCCGGACCTCACGCCTCCCGCCGGAGACCTGGCCGACGAGTTCCCCGACGTCGCGCCGCGACTGCGCGACCTGCGCCGTCGCCGCGGTCTCACGCTGGAGGCCGCGGCCCAGCGCGCGGGGCTCTCGCCCGCCCATCTCTCCCGGCTGGAGACCGGGCGCCGTCAGCCCTCGCTGCCGATGCTGCTCAGCCTCGCCAGGATCTACGGTACGACGATCGCGGAGCTGCTGGGGGAGCTGTCCCCGGAGCGCGACCCGGTCATCCGGGCCGGGCGCCGCGAACCGGCGGCCGCCGACGGCTGGACCTACCACCAGGTGGGCTCCCCGGGCCGGGCCATGCAGGCCCTGCGGGTGATCGTCCCCTACGGCGCCCAGGGCGACCTCGTCCGGGTCCATCCCGGTGAGGAGTGGGTCCACGTCCTGACCGGACGGCTGCGGCTCGGCCTCGGCGAGGTGGTCCATGAACTGGGGCCGGGCGACAGCGCCCACTACGACTCGCTGACCCCGCACCGGCTCGCCGCCGCCTCCCGTGAGGGCGCCGAGCTGCTCTTCGTCCACACCCTGCTCCAGAGCCCGGACCTCCATCCGCACCACGGAGTCTGAGCCACCCGACCCTGGTCCCGCACACCCCACAGGAAGGCCCGACATGTCGCAGAACCCCGCCGCCCCCAAGAGCGCCGAAGGCAAGGGTAAGTTCCCCCGTGGCCTGGTGATCCGGCTCTTCGCCTATCTGATCGCCGGGCATGTCTTCGCCGGGTTCCTCTACCTGCTCTTCGAGATGGGCGCCAAGTAGGCCCGCCCGCCCCGGACGAGCGCCCGCCCACCGCCGACGGGCCGTGCCCACACCGGGGCACCGCCCTCCCGCCGCATCCGCCACCACGCGTGTCGCATCCGTCGGGGCTGTCCTATCCGTCGAGCAGCCGCTCCCGCAGCCGCTCCCGGGTCGCCGCGGTGAGCCCCAGACCGTCCGTGAGATAGCGCTCGGTCGAACCCCAGGTCAGCTCGACCTCGTCGAACGCCGCGTGCAGATACTCGCGCCGGGCGTCGAAGAGCGGGCTCAGCAGTTCCATCACCTCCGGTGACATCCCGCCGGGGGCGTTCTGCCCGCGGCTCACCCGGTAGCGGCGGTGCGGATCGTTGGACTTGAGGTAGTCCGCCTCGATCGCCTCCCGCTCCACCCCGACGGCGAGCAGCGCGACCGCTATCGACAGCCCGGCCCGGTCCTTGCCCGCCGCGCAGTGCATCAGCGCGGGGACGCTGTCGTCGGCGAGTTCCCGCAGTATCCGGCCGTGCTCGCCGGTGCGCTCCCGCACGATCGAGCGGTACGAGTCGACCATCCGTCCCGCCCCCTGCCCGTCCGCCAGGATCGACCGCAGCAGCGGCAGGTCCCCGTCCCGGATCACCCGCCAGAACTCGGCGCCGTCCGCCGGATCGCTCAGCGGCATGTTCACGTTCCGTACCCCGGCCAGCTCGACATCGGGGCCCTCCAGCCGGATGTCGGCGGCGTTGCGGAAGTCGAAGATCGTGTGCAGCCCGAGCGAGGTCAGAAAGGCCGTGTCGCTCTCGGTGGCATGGGCCAGGTGCCCGCTGCGGTAGAGCCGTCCGTGCCGCACCGTACGGCCGTCGACGGTCGGCAGTCCGCCGACGTCGCGGAAGTTGCGTACCCCGGACAGTTCCGGTTCCGGCTCCGGCTCCGTCATCGGGGGCGGCGACACGTGCTGCGTCACGGCGGCTCCTGAAGGTCACGGCCGGCGCTGATCGCCGACGATGGCGTGTTCCCGACGATACGACACGCTCTTCACGGGCCATCCACTTCTCCGGCGGTGTCAGGGCGTTGCCGAGGGCCGTCCGGCCGTCGGATGATGTGCGGGCCTGTTCGAGCCTGTGCGTAGCTGTGACGAGCCGCGGTCTATCGGGGGGTCGGCATGATCGAGAGCGCGGGGCAGGGCCGGATCTGGATCCTGTCGGGGCCGACCAGCGGTTATGCCCTCCACCTCACCGACGGCGATGAGCTGCTCCATCTCCACTGGGGCCCCCGGATCACCCCCGCCGACGCCGAGGCGCTCGCCGCCCGGGGCCTGCCGCCCGCCCGGCCGTTCGAGTCGGCGCTGGACGGCCAGGAGGAGTACCCCGTGGAGGGCGGCCCCCGTTTCGCACGCCCCGCGCTGAGCGTCCGTACCACGGGCGCGTCGGGCATCCGGGGAACCGAATGGGTGTACGAGGGGGCCGAGGCCGACGGGGACGTCTTACGGCTCCGCTTCTCCGACGCCCCGCACGGGCTGGGACTGACCCTGCACTACCGGACGCACCCGGACTCCGATGTCGTCGAGCGCTGGATCACCCTCACCCATGAGGGCCGGGGCCCGGCACTGGAACTCCTGCGCGCCGACTCCGCCGTCTGGACCCTGCCCGAACGGGACGGCTGGCGGCTGAGCGGGGCGCACGGCCGCTGGGCCGCCGAGTCCCGGCTGACGCGCACCCCGCTGCCGCCCGGCGAGACCGTGTTCGGCAGCCGCCGGGGCCACACCGGTCACCAGCACCTGCCCTGGGCCGCGCTCGACGAGGGCGACGCCACCGAGGAGCGGGGCGAGGTCTACGGCTGCGCCCTCGGCTGGTCCGGCTCCTGGCGGCTCTGTGTCCAGCGGCTGCCCGACGGCCGGGTCCAGCTCACCGGGGGCGCCGGGCACGATGACTCCGGACTGCTGCGGCTCGCGCCGGGGGAGAGCTACACCTCGCCCGTCTTCGCCGGGCTGTGGAGCCCCGGCGGCTTCGGCGGCGCCAGCCGCGCCTGGCACGCCTGGCAGCTCGCCCATGTCATCCCCGGCGCCGACCGCGAGCGGCCCGTCCTCTACAACTCATGGGAGGCGACCGGGTTCGACATCACCGAGGAGCGGCAGCGCCGGCTCGCCGCCCGCGCGGCGGCCCTCGGGGTGGAGCTGTTCGTGGTCGATGACGCCTGGTTCGGCCGCCGCACCAGCGACCGCGCCGGGCTCGGCGACTGGACACCCAACCCGGAGCGTTTCCCGCGCGGGCTCGCGCCGCTCGCCGACGAGGTGCACGCGCTCGGGATGGAGTTCGGGATCTGGGTCGAGCCGGAGATGGTCAACCCCGACAGCGAGCTGTACCGGGCCCACCCCGACTGGGTGCAGCACCACCCGGGCCGGCGCCGCACCGAGTTCCGCAACCAGCTCGTGCTCAACCTCGCCCGTCCCGATGTCCAGGAGTACCTCTGGGACTCTCTGGACACCCTGCTGCGCAGCGCCGCCGTCGACTATGTGAAGTGGGACTTCAACCGCTGCTTCACGGACCCGGGCTGGCCGGGCGAGGAGTATCCGCAGCGCCTGTGGGTGGACCATGTCCGCGCGCTGTACGCCCTGCTGGACCGGTTGCGCGCGGCGCACCCGGGGGTGGCGTTCGAGTCCTGCTCGGGCGGCGGCGGCCGGATCGACCTGGGCATCCTCTCCCGTACCGACCAGGTGTGGACCTCCGACAACACCGATCCGCTGGACCGGCTCGCCATCCAGCACGGCTTCAGCCAGCTCCATCCCGCGCGGGTGATGGCGGCCTGGGTCACCGACAGCCCCAACGTCCAGCTCAACGGCCGCCGCAGCTCGCTGCGGTTCCGCTTCGTCAGCGCGATGGCCGGGGTGCTCGGGGTCGGCGGTGACCTCACCGCCTGGAGCGAGGAGGAGCTGACCCAGGCCCGTGACTGGGTGGAGCGGTACAAGGCGATCCGGCCGCTGGTGCAGCACGGCGCCCAGTACCGGCTGCGCCCGCCCGGTGGCGGGCTGAGCGCGGTGCAGTACGTACGGGACGGGGAGAGCGCCGTCCTGGTCTGGCTCCAGGCCCAGCACCACGGCGAACGCCCGCCCCGGCTGCGGCTGCGCGCCCTGGACCCCGCGGCCGGCTATGTCTGTCAGGACACCGGGGCCGTCCACCGGGGCGCGGTCCTGCTCCACCACGGGCTCGACACCGGCCTCACCGGCGACCTCGATGCCACGGTGGTCCGGCTGCGCCGTCAGTGAGGGGCAGTACGCATCAAGCCTGACCGATTTAATCGGTATTCACAGGTATTTCAGCGGTATCTAGCGGATATGCGGCATTACCTCTTACCTGCCCTGGTTCGGCGGGAGATGGCGCACCGCTGGTGACCGGGATCATAGTGGTGACGGTCCGTGCTGACTGGGGCGGCGTCAACTCCGGACCCCGTTCCGGAGTTGACCGGCGACGGTGCACACAGGGTGATCGGATCTTCCCGACTGCGAATAAATCGATCTTTGCGGAGACGTCGGAACGGCTTGTTCCGTTCCTTGTGGCTCGTCTACGGTCACGGCCATCCGGACGGCCCGCCGAATCCTGCCGCCGCCCGGACCCACCGTCGACATCCACGCGTGGCAGGAGCGGGGGACCCAGGTACAGCGCCGGCCGGAGAGATCCGGGCGGCTCGGGGTGAAGTCGCGCGTCCGCGCGGCCGGGCAGCTCCAGCCCGAACCCGACAGCTCACCTCGCAGGCGCCGGAGAGGACAGCGCCATGCCCGGAAAGGGTAAGCACCGCCGTACCAGGACCAGCGTTATCACCCGGCGATTCGCCATCGCCGGAACGGGAGGCGCGGCCCTCGCGCTCCCGCTGATCGGCGCCACCGGTGCGCAGGCCGCACAGCCGCTCGCCGCCCCGAGCGCCAGTGTCAGTGCCAGCGCTGAGAGCGTCGCGTTCGCGAAGCAGAAGTCCGCCGAGACCGTCACCTATCAGGTCGTCGCGGGCGACTGCCTGTCCGCCATCGCCGCCGAGCACGGGGTGAACGGCGGCTGGGAGCGGCTCTACGCCGACAACCGTGACGCCGTCGGCGCGGACCCCTCGCTGATCCGCCCGGGTCTCACGCTCACCCTCGGCGCGAAGTCCGCCGAGGCGGCGCCGCAGCAGAGCGCGCGGACCGAGCCCGCCGCCGAGCCGGTGGCCGAGACCAGTGCCGAGACCAGTGTCGAGGCTGTCGCCGAGCCCGCCGCCCCGGCCGAGGTCACCCCGGCCTCCGCCGTGACGCCCTCCGGCGGTTACACCACCCCGCTGGAAGGGGTCTCCGTCAGCACCGCCTACCGTGCCTCCGGCGCGATGTGGTCCAGCGGCTACCACACCGGCGTCGACTTCTCCGCGGCCGGCGGCACCCCCGTACGCTCCATCGGCCCGGGCACCGTCGTCTCCGCCGGATGGAACGGTTCGTACGGCAACGAGGTCGTCATCCAGCACACCGACGGCACCTACTCCCAGTACGCCCATCTCTCCGCCCTCTCCGTCTCCGCCGGGCAGGGTGTGAGCGGCGGCGACGAGATCGGCCTCGTCGGTTCCACCGGCAACTCCACCGGACCCCACCTCCACCTGGAGGTCCGCACCGGCCCCGGGTACGGCTCCGACATCGACCCGGTCGCCTACCTCCAGCAGAAGGGCGTGACCCTCTAAGGTCGCCGCCGTCCCCTTCCCGGTGGTGGACACCCGGGCTCACCGCGTCCTGCGGTGACCCTCCTGGATCCCCATGGCCCGCCCCCGGCGGACCATGGGGATCGCGGTCTATTCCTCATCACGCGAACTGAACCGGTGGGATAGATCACCACCCGTCAACCCCTCCTTACGGTCGCGTAGGTCACACCTGTAAGGACAAGATGAGTGGGTGGCTGACCATTCGAGAACAGAGAGCACGGGCGGAATCGGGTCGTACGCGGCGATCGGTGACAGTTTCACCGAGGGCGTCGGAGACCCGGGCCCGGACGGGTCCTATGTGGGATGGGCGGACCGCTTCGCGGTGCTGCTGAGCGAGCGCGTACCGGCGGAGTCCTTCCGTTACGCCAATCTCGCGGTCCGGGGACGGCTCCTCGACCAGATCGTGGCGGAACAGGTTCCCCGGGCGAGGGAGCTCGCCCCCGAACTGGTGTCGTTCTGTGCGGGTGGCAACGACATCATCCGGCCCGGCAGCGACCCCGACGACGTGGCCGAACGCTTCGAGCGCGCGGTGGCCGAGCTGACCGGGGCGGTCGGCACGGTGATGGTGACGACCGGCTTCGACACCCGGGGCGTGCCGGTCCTGCGCCATCTGCGCGGCAAGATCGCCACCTACAGCGCCCATGTCCGGGCCATCGCCGACCGCTATGACTGCCCGGTGCTCGACCTCTGGTCGCTGCGCTCGGTCCAGGACCGGCGGGCCTGGGACTCCGACCGGCTCCACCTCTCCTCCGAGGGACACGCCCGGGTCGCCCTGCGCGCCGCGCAGGTGCTCGGCCTCGACGTGCCCGCCGACCCCGACCAGCCCTGGCCGCCGCTCCCGCCGCGCGGCACCCTCGAAGTACGGCGCGACGACATCCACTGGGCCCGGGAGTACCTGGCGCCGTGGATCGGACGACGGCTGCGCGGCCAGAGCTCCGGCGACCACGTGGCGGCGAAGCGCCCGGACCTGCTGCCGCTCTGAACCGGCGGGCCCGGTGACCGGATCCCCTGCGCGAGGGGTGGGCCCGGCGACCGGGCGGCGCCGAGTGGACACGTCCCGGGCGCGGGGGTGACGCGCGCCGGGTCCCGGCGGGGGAGATGAGTGGCGCGAAGTCGACCCCGCCCTCCCGCAGTCGCTCCCGCACCAGCCGTCCCGCCCAGTCATCGCCGACGAAGTCCAGCATCAGGGTCCTCAGCCCGAGCGCCCGGCAGCCCAGCGCCACATGGCCACCGGTCTGACCGGGCCACTCCCGCACCGGGCCGACCCCATGGGAGTCGGCGAGGGGAACGGGCAGCGCGTCGACACGGACCACCGTGTCCACCCCGCCGCCGATGACGATCACATCGTGGAGCGGTTCTCGCTCAGTACGCGGGGACATGGCCGCCCAGTATGGCCGGGCCGGTACCGGCCCGCCCCCGGGGGCTCCGCCCTACGCGGACTCAGCGCGAGGACGCCGTCAACTGGGCCCGCTCCAGGCCCAGCTCACGGGCGAGCGCGTCATCGGTCCAGGTCAGCATGGTGGACCGGGAGAGCGAGCCGCTGTAGGAGGTCATCTGCACGGCCAGCCCGTCCAGGAACGCGGTCAGCCGCCAGGCCGCCGCCTTCGGGTCCGGGCAGGGGAACTCGCCCGCCGCCGCGCCCTCCGCGATGACCTCGGTCAGCGCCGCCTTCCACTGCTGGTCCAGCTCCCCGGCGACCTCCCGCAGCGCGGGCTCGCGCAGCGCGGCGGCCCAGCTCTCGATCCAGAGCCGCCAGCCCTTGGCACTGCCCGTCGGCGCGTACCACCGCACCGCCGCCCGCAGCCGCCGCAGCGCCGAGGTACGACGGCCCAGCAGTTTGCGCAGATGGGCCAGGTCGCCGTCGGCGGCATGGGTGAAGGCGGCCGCCACCAGCTTCTCCTTGGTGGAGAAGTGGTAGAGGACAAGGGCGTTGCTCACCCCCAGCGCCGCCGCGACATCGGCGATCCGAACCGCCGCGACCCCGCGCTGCTGGATCTGCGCGACGGCGGCGTTCAGAAGCTCCTCGCGCCGCTCCGCGACGCTCAACCGGACTCGTGCCACGCGCTCACCCTACACATCCGATCTTCACAGAAGCGATGGGTACGTGAGGGCTGAATCAGCCGTTCGCGCCGACCACCCCGTGCGCGTCCAGCGCGAGGGCGCCCGAGGGGTGGACGAGGAGCGGGTTCACCTCCAGCGCGGTGAACTCCGGATGCTCCGCCGCCGCGAGGGAGAGCGCCCGCAGCGCCTCGGCGGCGCCCGCCAGATCCACCGGCGGCGCCCCGCGCCACCCCCGGAGCAGGGGCGCGCCCCGCAGGGAGAGCAGCAGGTCACGCGCGTGCTCCCGGGTGAGCGGGGCGAGGCCGAGCGCGGTGTCCGGGGTCAGTTCCGCCCGTACACCGCCCAGACCCGCCAGCGCGACCGGGCCGAACGCCGGATCGCGGCGGACCCCGATCATCAGCTCCACCGCGTACGGCGGGGCGGCCATCGCCTCCACCGCGTAGGACCGCGCCCCGGTCGCCGCCGCCATCCGCGCGAAGGCGGCGCGGAGTTCGCGTTCGCCGCCGATGCGCAGGGCCACCCCGCCCGCCCCGGTCCTGTGGGCGAGCCCCATCGCCTTCAGCACGACCGGGGGACCGATCCGGCGGGCCTCGGTGACGGCGGTGTCCGCGTCGGTGACGAACGCGGCGGGCGGGAAGCGCAGCCCGTACGAGGAGAGCAGCGCGCGCACGGCCGGATAGCCGCCGTCCGGCGCGGGCGACGGCGACGGCGGCGGCACCGGCGGCACCGGACGCGTTCGGCCGCCGCGCCACCCCCGCCAGCGCCGTCGCCGCCTGCTCGATCCGCTCGTACACCGGGATCCCGCCCGCGCGCAGCTCCCTGAGGGCGGGGGTGGCGCGGGCCATGGTGTGGACGACGAGCCCGCGCCCGGAGTCCCGGGCGGCGGCGGCCAGTTCGGCGGCCACGATCCGCTCGGGACCCGCGAGTGCCGGATCGGTGGCGGCGTAGTCGCCGAAGTAGCCGGTGAGCAGCACGGTGTCGACCTCGCCGCAGCCGAGCAGGACCCCGCCGATCCGCGCGTAGGCGCCGAGGTCGGCCTCCCGGCGCCCGCCAGGTCCACCGGGTTGCGGTGTCCGGCACCCGGGGGCAGCAGCCGCGCCAGCACAGCCGCCGTCGTCGGGGAGAGGACCGGGACGCGGACCCCGCGCGCCTCCAGCGCGTCGGCCGCGAGAGCGCCCTGACCCCCGCTGTCCGCGACGACAGCGACCCGCGGCGGACCCGGGCGGGGGAGGACGACAAGGCCGGCGCCATGGCCGGTGACGGCGGGCTCGGGACGCCCCCGAGCCGGGCGCGAGTCCTGGCCGACGGCGGCGTGAGGGCCGCTGGAGGCGGCGTGGAGGGCGGCGCCGGACAGCCCCCCGGTGGGACGCCGGGTCGAAGAGGCCCGCGAGCGGGTCACCGGATAACGGGGCCGTGGTCACCGGTACCAGCCGAAGCGCTCGGATATGACCGGCAGCCGGTCGGCGACGATCGCGTGCGCGGCGGCGCGCGGGGTGGTGCCGTCCCGCTCCGCGCGGCCCAGCATCTGGCCGACCAGCTCCCGCATCGAGCGCCGGGTGTAGGCGAAGGCCGCGTCCGCGTCGGCCTCGATGTCCCCGAAGAGCGTCCACCACCACCAGGCGTTGGTGCCCGAGTTGACGACGACGTCCGGCAGGACCGTCACCCCGCGCCGCGCCAGCAGGGTCTCCGCCTCCGGGAGCACCGGCATATTGGCCGCCTCCACGATCCATCGCGCCGTGATGCGGTCCTGGTTGGCGGCGTCGATCGCGTACGAGACGGCCGCCGGGACCAGCACCTCCGCCTCGGCCGACAGCCACGCGTCACCCGGCAGCTCCAGATCGTCCGGCCGCAGCGCGGCGCGGTCCACGGTGCCGTAGCCGTCGCGGGCCGCGAGCAGCGCCTCGACCTCCAGCCCGCGTGGATTGGCGATGGTGCCCTTGATGTCGGCGACGGCGACGATCCGCAGCCCGGCGCGGGCGAGGAAACGGGCCGTCGCGCCGCCCATGGTGCCCAGCCCCTGGAGGGAGACGCGGGTCCCCGGGTACTCCACCCCGGCCCGGTCCAGCGCCGCCAGCACCGACTCGGCCACCCCGCACCCCCCGACCAGCTCGTCCAGACCCAGCCCGTCGACCTCGATCGCGAACGCGTCCGCGAGCCGCCGCCGCGCGGAGCCCTCGTCGTCCAGCAGCCGGTAGACGGCCTGCACCGACGAGACGAGCCCGGCCTCGGCGGCGGCCCGGTCGACCATGTCCTGGGTGAGCCCGAGGTCCTCCCCGGTGGTCCAGACGGACTCGATGTACGGGCGCATCGCGCTCAGATAGCGCACCAGGACGCCGTAGGCGCGCGGGTCCTGCGGATCGCAGTCGATGCCGCCCTTGGCGCCGCCGAGCGGAACGTACTTCCCGGCGGGGTTGTAGTGCAGGGCCTCCTTCATGGTCATCCCGCGCGCCAGCCCGGTGACCTCCTCCAGGGTGCAGCCCTCCCGCATTCTCAGTCCGCCGCTGGAGACACCGCGCACCAGCCGGTCGATCACCAGGTGCCCCTGGCGGCCGGTGACATGATCGGTCCAGGTGAGGGAGAGCAGGGGAGCGGTCATCGGGAGGTCTCCTCGCAGAGGGTGGGGCCGGGCGCGGTGGACGCCCCGGGTGTGCGGCGCGCCACGGAGGTGGCCGTGACGGCGGCGCCGTGGTCACGGTAGAGGCGCCGTGTTGACGGAAGGTCAACGGGTTCCGCCGGGGGCGGGGGTGGCCGTAACACGGCTGGTCGCCGGGCTGATGGCGGACCGCCGGGCGCGGCGGAGGCCATCACGTCTCCCGGCGGGGCCACCAGGCGTCCCGGGGGTGGGGTACTGGCCGGGGGTGGGGTATCGGCCGCGGGACGGCTCTGGTCCCGGGCGGGTGGTTCCGGTCCGGCGGATGGTCTCCGCTCCCGGCGGGGGGGTGCTGTTCGGGGCGGATGGTTCCGTCCCCGTGGGCGGTCTCCGTCCCTTGAACGGTCGGCTCTGTCCCGGTCGACGGTCTCCGTCCCCGTGGTGAGCCCCCGCCCACGGAAGCCGCCTTCCGTCCCGGCGGCGGACCGAGCGTCTTAGCGGCGGACCGAGCGTCATAACCTCCGGGAGATGATCAGCCGCATGATGTCCGAGGTGCCCTCCTCGATTTCCTCCAGCTTCGCGTCCCGCATCCACCGCTCCACCGGATGCTCGCGCGAGTAGCCCCAGCCGCCGAGCGTCTGGACCGCCGCCCAGGTGCAGTAGGCCGCCGTCCCGGAGGCCGTCAGCTTGGCCATCGCCGCCTCGGCCGTCGCGTCCAGCCCGGCGTCCAGCCGTTTCGCGGCCCGCCAGGCGACCAGCTCGACGGGCAGCTCGACGGATGGCTCCGACATCGCTCCTCCTGCGCCAGGAAACTGAACCGTCGGTCAGTATCGGAACGATGGGCGCACACTGTCAACGCGCCCCCGCCCCCCTGCGCCACCGTGCGCCCGATCCGTCCGGAACCCGTCGTACGGGAGGGTCGGCCGTGGTGCTGCCGGAGGGGGAGCGGGGCTCCGGAAGGGACTCGGAGGCGCCCGGAGGGACCGCGAGGAGCCACGAGGAGCCACGAGGAGCCGGAGAACCGCGGAAACAGCCGGGAACAGCCGGAAACAGCCGGGAACAGCCGGAAGCGGACGGGAACGCAGGGGAGCAGAAGGGCGCGCGTGCCGGGCGCGCGACCGTACGGGCCGCGCCGGAACACCGTCACCAGCGCGGACGTTCTCCCTCTCGGGCGGCGGCCACCCGGCCGTACCGCTTTGGCCCGCGCCGCCCCCCTCGCGCACACATAATGAGAAGACCCGACCACTGGAGGTGCCGTGACGGGCGCTGGCTCCCCGCAGACACTGAGATCCCGGTTGCGTTCCCTGCGCGCCGAGGCGTTCGGAGCGGACCCCACCGGGGCCAGATGGGAGCGCATCCGCAACTCGCCGAACTTCGCCGACGGGGTCTTCCAGAACCCCGTGGGCGCCCGGACCCGGCCGTCGGGCGCCTCCATGCTGGAGTTCGCCAAGATCTACTTCCAGAAGGAGACGCGCGCCCGCCGGGTCCCCGCCGGCCGGGTGCCGCTCCACCCCGGCACCACCACCGACCTGGCCACACCGCCCCACACCGGGCTGAGGCTCACCTGGATGGGGCACTCCAGCGTCCTCGCCGAGATCGATGGACTGCGGGTCCTCCTCGACCCGGTCTGGGGCGAGCGCTGCTCCCCGTTCTCCTTCGTCGGGCCCAAGCGGCTGCACCCCGTGCCCGCGCCCCTCGCCGCTCTCGGACCGGTCGATGTGGTCGTGATCTCCCATGATCACTATGACCACCTGGACCTGCCCACCATCAAGGCGCTGGCCGCCACCGACACCGTCTTCGCCGTACCCCTCGGCGTCGGAGCCCATCTGGAGCGCTGGGGCGTGGCGCCGGAGCGGCTGCGCGAACTGGACTGGCGGGAGTCCACCGAGGTCGGCGGGGTACGGCTCACCGCCACCCCCGCGCGCCATTTCTGCGGCCGGGGCCTGCGCAACCAGCAGCACACCCTCTGGGCCTCCTGGGTGGTCGCCGGTCCCGAGCACCGGATCTTCCACAGCGGGGACACCGGGTACTTCCCCGGCTTCCGGGACATCGGCGCCGAGCACGGGCCCTTCGACGCGACGATGATCCAGATCGGCGCGTACAGCGAGTACTGGCCTGACATCCATATGACTCCGGACGAGGGCATCCGGGCCCACCTCGACCTGCAAGGAGGGCGGCCCGCCGGAGTGCTGCTGCCGATTCACTGGGGCACCTTCAACCTCGCCCCGCACCCGTGGGCTGAACCGGGCGAGTGGACGCGGGACGCGGCGCGTGAAGCCGGGCAAGTGGTCGCGTCGCCCCGGCCCGGCGAGCCCTTCGAGCCCGCGGGATCTCTCCCGACCGATCCCTGGTGGCGGGCCGTGGCCCAGCCGATCACCCGACCCTGGCGGAAGCCGGGAGCGCCCCTGAACCCTGCCGCCGAGGAGCGATCTCCTGACCTCGCGGTCGAGGGGTGAGGGAGTAAGAACGCCGATCTCCGCGCGGCGGTTACGGAACGTCACCTGAGGGGCCTTGACGCCCCGGAGCGCCGGTGAGCCGGCGGCCCCTTGGCGCGGAGGGGCCCGCGGGGTCCCTGGGGACCTGAGGGCTCTCGCGGCGGTCTGTGCTCCGGGCGGGCGAGGGGCGCCCGGTCAGGGGGCGGGCGATGCCCCTGCCCGGAGGCGCCCGGTCAGGGGGCGGGCGATGCCCCTGCCCGGAGGCGTTCGATGGGGAAGGTGGGCGATGTCCCTGCCTGGGGGCGCTCGGTCCGGGAACGCGGGCGCCCCCGGAAGAGCCGCGATCCGCCGGTCGCACTCCCCCTCCGCCGCCCGTCGGAAAGCTGTGCGTCCCCCGCGCGGCACGCCCTCCACCCCTCGGGTGAATCGTTCGTCCGATCGGACAAACCCCTCCCACGGGGAATCAACGCCGCGTTGTCGGGCGGCAGTGCGAAGCCTCATACCAGAGCGGGACGAATGGCGGGGAACTTTGTCAACTGTCCGTCGGATGTGCTCGGCTGGCGACTACGGTGTGTGTCCAGTGGTCAACGGTGGGCTCATATCCGCCGCGCCGGAGCACCGTCGCATCCCGTCGTACCACCACCCTCGCAGGACCCGCAGACTCGCAGCCCCCACCCGCAGCCATCCCGTCGCAACCCCCACCCCTCGCGACACCTCGCAGTACGCCCACCCGGGACCCCGTACCAAGGACGCCGATGTCTCCCTTACGCGCACCCGCCACACGGCCCGACCGCCGTGACGACGGGGGCCACGGACGCACGGACGACCGGCCACCGTCGGTGGCGGGCCGCGCCCGTTCCGTGGCGCCGACCCCGGACCCCCGCCTCCGCCCCCGACTGCTGCGGACCTCGGTCCTCCCGGCCCTGGTCGCCTCGCTCAGCGGCGGTGCCGGGGTCGCCTTCACCGTCCATGCCGCCGCGCCCCGCGCCGACGCCGCGCTCGCCGCCGTACTCATCGGGATGGCGGTGCTCTGCATGGCGGCCGTCGCGACGGCCGCGATGGGCGCCGACCGTACCGCCACCGCCCTGCTGAACCGCTGTGCCGCGCTGCGGCGCTCCACCGAGCGCGGTCAGGTCGACCTGCGGACCGTCGTCGAGCGGCTCCGGCGCGGTGAGGCCCCGCCCGCTCCCCGCACCCCGCTGCCCGCCCCGGCCCCCGGCGATGAACTCGACCTCCTCTCCCAGGAGCTGGCCCGCTCCCACGAGGTCGCGCTCGCGGCCGTGGTGCAGGCGTCCCAGCTCTCCAGCCGGGTCGGCAACGAGCAGAAGGTCGAGGTGTTCGTCAATCTCGCCCGGCGCCTCCAGTCCCTGGTCCACCGGGAGATCCAGCTGCTGGACGATCTGGAGAAGGAGGTCGAGGACCCCGAACTGCTGAAGGGCCTCTTCCATGTCGACCATCTGGCCACCCGTATCCGCCGCCACGCGGAGAACCTCGCCGTCCTCGGCGGCGCGATCTCCCGGCGCCAGTGGTCCCACCCCGTCACCATGACCGAGGTGCTGCGCTCCTCCATCGCCGAGGTCGAGCAGTACCCCCGGGTCAAACTGGTCCCCCCGGTCGACGGCACCCTGCGCGGACACGCCGTCGCCGATGTGATCCATCTGCTGGCCGAACTCGTGGAGAACGCCACCGTCTTCTCCGCCCCGCACACCCAGGTGCTGCTGCGCGCCCAGCATGTCACCGCGGGGCTCGCGGTGGAGGTCGAGGACCGGGGTCTGGGGATGCCCACGGCCGAGCAGAACCGGATGAACGAGCTGCTCACCGACCCCGACCAGGTGAACGTCGCCCATCTCCTCCAGGACGGACGGATCGGCCTGTTCGTCGTCGCCGCCCTCGCCCGCCGTCATGGGATCGCCGTCCGGCTCCAGTCCAATATCTACGGAGGGGTCCAGGCCGTCCTCGTACTGCCGCACGTGCTCCTCGGCACGGACTCCGCCGGACTCCACCAGGGGGAGGGCGAGGGGAGCGACCGGCTGGGGCAGCGGCCGCGCGACCGGGCCCCGCTGACCGGGAACCCCACCTCCGTACCGCCGTCGATTCCCCGGCCGGTGACACCGCAGCTCCAGCCGACCTCGGTACGGACACCCGTCGAACCGAAGCCCGCGCGCACCCCGGTCGAGCCGGTCCCTCCCCGCACCCCGGTCGAGCCGTCGCCCGCGCGGTCCGGTCAGCGCCGTCTCGCGCCGCTGCCGGTACGTACGAACCGGGCCAACCGGCCCAATCCCGCCGCCGCGCGGCCCGGGGCCACCCATACCCGGGACGAGTCGGCCGCCGGGCTCCCCCTGATCCCGATCGCCACCCCCCTCGGGGTGCGCGCGGAGGTGGTCCGGGGCCCGGCCGTACGGCCGCAACTGCCGCGGCGCCGGGCCCAGGAGCACCTCGTCCCGCAGCTCAGGAGGGGGCCCTCGCCCCGCCAGGAGGAGGAGTACGCCCTCCATGACCCGGGGCTGATGGCCGCCTTCCGGCGCGGTGTCGGACTGGCCGAGGCACAGCCCCTGCCGCAGGCCGCCGCCGCGAGGCTCCCCGCCCGGGGAACGGGCTCCCGCCCCGGACCAGCCCGCCACGACCTGACTTCCAAGGAGTAGATGCACCATGGTGACCGACGCGACGAACGGTCAGGTCTCGGACCTCGACTGGCTGCTGAGCGGCCTGGTCCAGCGGGTGCCGTACACCCGAAGCGCGGTACTGCTCTCCTCCGACGGGCTGGTGAAGTCCCTGCACGGGCTGGAGCCCGACGCCGCCGACCATATGGCCGCCCTGGCGTCCGGGCTCTACTCCCTCGGACGGAGCGCCGGCGCCCGGTTCGGTGACACGGGCGAGGTGCGCCAGGTGGTGGTGGAGCTGGACGCCACCCTGCTGTTCGTCTCCACGGCGGGCTCCGGCACCTGTCTGGCCGTGCTCGCCGACCGGGAGGCCGACGCCGCCGTCCTCGGCTACGAGATGGCGATGCTGGTCAAGAGCGTACGTCCCTATCTCACCACCCCGGCCAGGCAGTCGGCCGGGGCCGCTCCGGGCAGTGCGGGGCAGTGAGGCGTGCCGGCCCCCCAGGACGGGCCGCTGCTCGACGGTGCCGCCGGCCCGCTCACCCGCCCTTACACGGTGAGCGGTGGCCGCACCCGTCCGACGGCCACGCTCGATCTGCTCACCCTGATGGTGGCCACCGGGACGGTACCCCCGGGGCTCGGTACGGATCACACACAGGCGCTGGCCCTCTGCCAGGGGCCGATCACGGTCGCCGAGGTCTCGGCGCACCTGGGGTTCCCCGCGGCCGTGACCAAGGTACTGCTCTCCGACCTCGTGGACTGCGGCGCGCTGCTCGCACGGGCGCCCCGTAGTCATGACACAACGACCGACCGCTCCTTGCTGGAGGCAGTGCTCGATGGCCTACGACAACGGCTCTGACACCACGGGTCCCGAAGCCGACGGGTCCCTCGACCGCGGCGGGTCCCCCGACGGTGGGGCGACCGGCCATGACGCCGACCACGGCGGCGGCGGACGGATCCCCGCACCGCGCGGCGGGCCCACCGCGTTCGCCGCGGCCCGCGCGCCTGATGGGGGTTTCCCCACCGCCCTGAAGATCCTGGTCGCCGGTGGCTTCGGGGTGGGCAAGACCACCTTCGTCGGCGCGGTCAGCGAGATCGAACCACTCAGCACCGAGGAACTGCTCACCCAGGTCAGTGTGGCCACCGATCCGCTGGACGGGGTGGAGTCCAAGATCGCCACCACCGTCGCCATGGACTTCGGGCGGCTCACCCTGGACGACCGCCATGTCCTCTATCTCTTCGGCACCCCGGGCCAGGAGCGGTTCTGGTTCATGTGGGACGAGCTGTCGGAGGGCGCGCTCGGCGCCGTCGTCCTCGCCGACACCCGCAGGCTCCAGGACTCCTTCAGCGCCGTCGACTTCTTCGAGGGGCGGGAGATCCCCTTCGTGGTCGCCGTGAACGAGTTCGACGGCGCCTACCGCTACCGGGCGGACGAGGTGCGGGTGGCGCTCGATCTCAAGCCCGAGGTGCCCGTGGTCATGTGTGACGCGCGGATCTCCAGCTCGGGCATCGGCATCCTGGTCACGCTCGTCCAGCACCTTCTCGACACCACAACGGCGCCCGTGGCGGCGCCGGGCTACGGAGCGCCGGCATCATGACCTTCGACCCGACCGGACACCTTCTGCTGACCCCGGTCGACCGGGAGGCGCCGCTGAGGGTGCGGCGGCTACGGGAGCTGGGGTTCGGGGACCGGCCCGACCCCGCGTTCGACGAGTTCGCCCACCGTCTGGCGGAGGTGACGGCGGCTCCCTACTCGATGGTCAACTTCATCGACGAGAACCGCCAGTTCTTCGCCGGGCTGCACACGCCCACCGGGGAGTACCACGGAAGTGATCTGACGGCGGTGGCCGCCGCGACCGGTGAGGTCAGCCGCTTCATGGCCCGGGATCATGGCTACTGCCCGCACGTGGTGGTCCGGCGTAAGGCGCTGGTCCTGGAGGACGTCTGCGACTACCCCCGGTTCGCGGGCAACCCGGTCGTGGACGAGATCGGGATCCGCTCCTATCTGGGGGCGCCGCTGATCGACCGGACCGGGGTCGCGCTGGGGACGATCTGTGTGGTCGACACGGAGCCCCGGCCGTGGGGGAGACCGGGGCTGGAGACGATCAAGGGGCTCGCGGCGGAGCTGATGGACCAGATCCACCGCCGGGAGGCCGGCGCCATGTGACCTCCGGGTTCGGTGCGGTCGGCGCCCTGTGGCCTCCGGGTTCTGTGATGTGGCGGCGCCCCGCCCGGCGCCTCCTGTCGCCGGTGGCGGAACCTCCGGCTGTGGCGGGCCTGATGGCCGGGGTGCCTCGGTTATGTGCTGACTTATGTGCTGACTTATGTGCTGACCGGTTGTGCGCTGACTCGGATCCTCGGCTGTCGGCCGCCCGGTTACCTGGCTCCTCGGATCCTTGGCTACCGGCTACCGGCTACCGGCTACCGGCTACCGGCTACCGGCTCCTCGGTTCGTCGGCGTGGCGGTTCGTCGGCGTGGCGGTTCGTCCGTTCGCCGGGTCTCGCCTGGAGGTGGGATTCCGGCCGAGGGGGTGCCCGGGCAGACGGCCCCGGCCGGGGTTGGTTCAGACGGCGGGCTGGAGTTTGAGGGAAGCGGAGAGCCGCTGGGACCACTGTCCCTTCTCCGCCCCGAGCGCCACCTCCGCCAGCCGGAGCAACTGGACGTCGGAGGTCCCGGCGGGGGCGAACATATGGAGCGCGTCCCGCAGATAGCGTTCGATGGGCCGGTCGGTGAAGAGCCCGGCGGCGGCGTGGATCTCCATCGCCTCCCGCGCGGAGTCGATGGTGGACTCGACATTGATCAGTTTGGCGTTCATGAGTTCCGCGTCGCAGGGAAGCCCCTGGTCGAGCAGGTGGACGGCGTGGTACGCGGCGAGCCGGGCCGTCATCAGCCGGGACTGGACCTTGCCGAGCTTGAGTTTGACGGACGGCAGATCGTGCAGGGGTTTGCCATAGCGGTGGCGCTGGGCGCAGAAGGCGGTGGTCTCCTCCAGGATCGCCTGGTGGATGCCGAGCGAGACAGCGGTGAGATTGGCCCGCCCGTAGAGCACGCTGGAGGAATAGGCCACCGCCAGTCCATCGCCCTCCGCGCCGAGGCGGCTGCTGGCCGGGACCCGGCAGTCACGGAAGAACAACTCGCCGAAGCTGAAGCCGTGCAGCCCCATCGAGGGCCGCTGGAGCCCGAGGGAGAAGCCGGGGCGTCCGGACTCGACGAGGAAGGCGGTCAGACCACGGGAGCCGGGAGCGGTCCTGACCACGACACCGTGGAGATCGCCCACATGGCTGTTGCCGACGTAGATCTTGCGGCCGTTGAGGACGTAGTCGTCGCCGTCGCGGACGGCGGACGCCGTCATCCCGAGGACATGTCCCCCCGATTCCGGCTCGGTGACCGCGATGGTGGGCAGACACTCCCCGGCCGCGATGGCGGGCAGCCAGGTGTTCTTCTGCCGCTCGTCGCCGAAGTGGAGGATCTTGGCGACACCGAGCTGGGACGCCTGCACCATGGCGCCCATCGCCCCGCTGACCCGGGAGAGTTCCTCGATGATGATGGTCTTGGCCAGATGTCCGGCGCCCATGCCGCCGTGGTCGCGGCCGATGGTGGCGCCCAGCCAGCCCTGCCTGGCTATCAAGCGTGAGAGTTCGGTATGGGCTGATCGTGAGTCCTCCATCGCGGGGATCCGTGGCCGGACCTCGCGCTCGGCGAAGTCCCTGACCCGGCGGCGGAGCTGGTGGTGAAGGTGACTGGCGAAGTACCCGTCCATTCGCGAGCCTTCCTCTGTGAAGCGCCTGCCCGTGCGATTGTTCGAGCAGGTCGTGCGTAGGCGGCTCTCCCGTGAGTGGCGATTCGGCCGCCTTCGTTCTGCCGTACGGCATTCCCCCCGCGTTTGGGTCTGCCACATGCCAATGGCAAAGGTTTCTCGGGCATGAGACACGATGGCGCGGTTCACCACCCCTGCGCCGTCCGGGAGGGGCATCTGTGAAGAACCGATACGGCATAGACGTGCGCTGAATCCCGCCGGGTGGAACCGATCGATTGAGACCTACCACCGGCCGTCACCGCGCTTGGGTGCACGGTCCGGAGCGCGGAACAGCGCGAGGGGTGCGGGGCGCGCGAGGAAGCACGGCCGGGGCCGGGCGCCGGGTCTCCGAGGAGGCGACCCTCCTGATCTATGTCATGGTTTGACGGATAATGCCGGGGAGTGCCGGGGGTCCTCCCGGCATGTTCCGGGGCGCGCGGGGCTGTTCACGCCCGCCTTTTTCACTTCGCGCGCTCCAGCACATCCCTCGCCAGCCCCCTGACGGTCGCCTCGTCCGCCGCGACGCCGAGCCCTGGGGAGGGGGGTGTTTCGGCCATTGCGTGCTCGACCCGGACGGTCGGACCCGTAGACGGCGACTCGATGGACCGGCGTCCGTTCGGCTCGACCGGGGTGGCGATCCCGTACGCGGAGAACGGATGCGGCGAGGCGGCAGATCCGGGTCGGTCGGCCCCGATCCCCTCGGAGGGGCCCCGGTCCCGCGCGAGCCGGCGCGACGGCGGGAGAGGGTGAGCCCGCCGCCGCGCCGCACCATGGCGAGGGGGCGCCGTTGGAGAGCCCCGGCCGATCGCCCGCTCGAAGGCCCGGCCGACCGCGTCCAGATGTCGGCCCGGCGGGCCGAGGACGGCCGGGGCGAGCCGGCGGCCGATGGTGGTGACGATCGACTCGGCGGTCTCGTACATCCGGGCCGGGCCGGGATCGGGGGCGCCTGCCCCCGGAGTTACGCCCCGTCCGCCGACACCTTCATGAGAACCCGGATCGACGGTCTGCCCGCGACGGCCACCGCGCCCCCGAAGACGCCGGAGGAACGCCGGGTGGGCAGTGCCACGGCGAAGGTCCCGACACCCGCTGGTGGGGCCCTTCCGGTGTGTGTGGGCGCGGGTGCTCGGCGTCGTGAGGGAGGCGGGGGTGAGTCGCGGAAAGTGGGAGGCTCCGAGGGGCGTGCCGCTCGGGTGGCGCCCGGTGCCCCGGCGGGGTCGTCGCCGGGTGGCGCTGCGCGGTTCCGGGCGGGCGCGGGGGTGCCGGTCCGGCCGCCGGGGGAAGTTCGGGACGACCTATTGACCGTGCGTACAGCCACTCATTAGCGTGGCGCTACGGTATCAGAAAGCGCTTTCTCCAGCGGTTTCCCCGCCCCTCTTCCCACCCTCCGCCGCCCGGCCGGGCGGCAGCGCGGGCGGACCGCCGCGCGACGACGACGGCTCCGGCCACCGGAGGAATGGACGATGAGTCAGAGCGCCATCGGGATCGGCGCGCCACCGACGGAGGCCGACCGCCGTCGCCCGGGGGCCCGGGAACGCGCGCGCGGCGCCCTGGAACGGAGCTGGCGCCCTCTGGCGCTGCTGCTCGGCTGCCTCGGCGCGTGGTGGGTGATCGCCGCGGCCGAACTGGTCGAGCCCTATCTGGTCCCCTCGCCCGGCGCCACCCTCGACGTCCTCACCGGGAAGGCCGGCTATCTCGCCGAACACACCTGGGTCACCCTGTACGAGACCCTGCTGGGCTTTGTCATCGCCGTCGGCGCCGGGGTGGCCGCGGCGGTGGTCATGGTCTCCTCCACGACCATCGAGCGCACGCTCTATCCGGTCCTGCTCTTCGCCCAGGTGATCCCCAAGATCGCCATCGCCCCGCTCTTCGGCGCCTGGCTGGGGTATGGCATCGAACCCAAGATCCTGATCGCCGTGCTGATCGCCTTCTTCCCGGTGGTGATCTCGATGGTGACCGGGCTCAAGGCGGTCGATCCGGAGATGCTCCAGCTCTCCGCGACGATGGGCGCGAGCGCCTGGCAGACCTTCGTCAAGATCCGCTTCCCCGCCTCGCTGCCGCATCTCTTCGCCGGGCTGAAGGTCGCCGTCACCCTCGCCGTGACCGGTGCTGTCGTGGGGGAGTTCGTCGGCGGCAACGAAGGGCTCGGCCAGGTGCTTCTCCAGGCCGGCGGGAACTTCGACGCCCCCATGCTCTTCGCGGGACTCATCGTGCTGTCCCTGATCGGTCTGATCCTCTTCGCCCTGGTCGAGACCGCCGAACGGGTGCTGCTCCCCTGGCACGCCAGCCGCCGCGAGTCGGGCGTCACCACCGCCCACTGACCAGCAGCCGAACGCCCGCCGACCCGTCACCACCACCGGTGGACCGGCCGCCGGTCCCGGGCACCGCAAGGCCCCACGGGCCCCTCCCCGCCGATGTGAAGGACGACCATGACCGCCCCGCGCAGACTCCTGACCGTCACCGCCCTCCTTCCGTTACTGCTCACCGCCACGGCCTGCGGTGCGGACGGAACGGAGAAGACCACCGGCCCGTCGGGACGGAAGCTCGACAAGGTGACGCTGACGCTCAACTGGTACCCGTACGGAGAACACGCGCCCTTCTACTACGGAAAGCGGCAGGGGCTCTTCGAGAAGCACGGGATCGAGCTGACCATCCGGGCCGGACAGGGCTCCCAGAAGACCGTCCTGGCCACCGGCGCGGGACACTCGGACTTCGGCTGGGCCGACACCCCCGCCCTGCTCTCCGGGGTGGAATCCGGGGTGAGGGTCCGCAGCCTCGGGGTCTTCCTCCAGACCACCCCGTCGTCCGTGCAGTTCTTCGCCTCCCGGAAGATCGCCACCCCCGCCGACCTCAGGGGGAAGACGGTCGCGGGCACGGCCGGGGACGCGCTCTCCCGCACCTTCCCGGTCTTCCTGAAGAAGAACGGACTCGCCGAGTCCGACGTCACCGTCCAGAACACCGACCCCGCCGGGAAGATCGCCGCGGTGATCTCCGGGAAGACGGACGGACTGCTCGGATACGCCAGCGACCAAGGGCCGACCATGAAGGAGAAGTCCGGCAGGGACGTCGGCTATCTGCGCTTCTCCGAGCACGGCCTCAACTTCTACTCCAACGGCCTGATCGCCGCCCAGCGCACCCTTCAGGAGCGGAAGGAACTGTCCCGGCGGATGGTCAGGGCCGTCAGCGAGTCCTTCGCCGCGGCCCGTGAGGCCCCCGGCCCCGCCATCGCCGCCATGGACGGTGCGAGCGGGCAACTGCCACCCCGGCGGGTCCTCGCCGAACAGTTCGGTACCACCCTCACCCTGCTGCACACGCCCGCCACCCAGGGCAAGGCCCCCGGGGTGAACACCGAGGCGGACTGGCGGCGCACCCTCGACGTCTTCACCGAGGCGGGCCTGGTCACCCGGGCGCGGGCCGTCTCCGCCTACTGGGACGGCGCCACCGCGCTGAAGGGATGACCATGCGGGACGACACGGGAGCCGGAGTGCGCGCGGTGGGGGAGGACGGCGACGGGGAGCGCCGGGGCCTGCCGGAAGCCCGCGTACGCGGGGACGGTGGGAAACGCGAGTACGGGGGGAAGCCAAGCGGCTCGGCGTCACCGGGCGGGCACGGGCGCGCGGATCCGACGGGCGGGGGGAGTAGCCACGGCGGGCCATCCGGCGATGGCGAGCGCCGTGACGCGCCACGGGAGGACGGGCGGCGCCGCGGCTCGCCGCCCGCGGTCGGACTGCGGGGCGTCCGCGTCCGCTTCCGTTCCCGCCAGCGTGAGGTCACCGCGCTCACGGACGTCTCCCTCGACGTCGCGGCGGGCGAGTTCATCGCCATCGTCGGCCCCTCCGGCTGCGGTAAGTCCACCCTCCTCAAACTCCTCGCCGGACTGCTCACGCCCACCTCCGGTGAGGTGCTTCTGCACGGTGAGCCGGTCCGTGGTCCCCGCCATGACATCGGATTCGTCTTCCAGCGCGCCGCCCTGCTGGAGTGGCGCTCGGCCCGGCGGAACATCCTGCTCCAGGCCGAGATGCGCAGGATGCCCGGCGGCCGGGCGCGCCGCCGCGCCGACGAGCTGATCGCCATGACCGGGCTCGCCGGGTTCGAGGACGCCTACCCCCATGAACTCTCCGGCGGGATGCAGCAGCGGGTAGCCCTCTGCCGGGCCCTGCTCCATCAGCCGCCGGTGCTGCTGATGGACGAGCCCTTCGGCGCCCTCGACGCCCTGACCCGGGAGCAGATGAACCGGGAGCTGAACCGGGTCTGGCGGGAGACCGGGACGACGGTGCTGCTGGTCACCCACTCCATCTCGGAGGCGTGCTACCTCGCCGACCGGGTCGTGGTGATGAGCCCGCGCCCCGGCACGGTGACCGAGGTCATCGAGATGGGACTGGCCCCCGAGCGCGACTACACACAGACGATGGGGCGCCCGGAGTTCGCCCGTGCCACGAGCCGTGTCCGGGCGCTGCTGGGCGGGGCGCGCGGGAACTGACCCAGCGGCGCGCAACGGCAGGGGTCACGCTCCCGGCCCGCGACAGCCGTCCTTCCGCCCATCGCCTGGGAGCGGATCGCCGCCGTCCCACCCGGTCCCGTGCGACCGGCGTTCCAGATCCCAGAACGCGTGGTCGGACTTCTCCTGGGCGGAGAAGGCTCTCCCCTGGGGCTGGTAGACGATGAATCGCCCGCAGGCGTATCCGCAGTCATGTGTGAAGTCGCCGATCGCGACGCTCGTCGAGAACTCCATGGCCAGCGCCGCCGCGAGGAAACCGAGTTCCTCGCCACTGACACACAGCGGGGACGAGCCGTCGACAAGCGTCCGGTACCCGCCTTCCTGCCGGATGATGTCCAGGCTTGTCGTTTCGCCCTGCCTCTTGGGCGGGAGATCCAGCCAGTCGCCGAGCAGGACCACGTTGTCGACCGGCGTCCGCAAGTGCTTCGACAGCGCCGTGCGCAGTTCATCCCACGACAGGCTGTCCAGGAAGGAGATCTCGAACGGCTCAGGCATCCGGTGCCGCCAGGATCTGCCCCGGGCCGGCGTTCAACAGCCGCCCCGGATCAGCCGCCCGCCCGCCGCCGCACCGTCACGGCACGGGCCACCGTCGTGGAGATCACCGGACATGACCAGGACGGTACCCGCTCCCCCTCCCGCTCGCCCTCGCGTCAGCCCTTCCGGACAAGACGACGGAACCAAGCGTGGCCGCGCGGAGCGCGCTCCCCGCTGGCGGTAGGGGAGCGGCCGGACCTCCGGGCCCGGCCGCTCCGGCGCCGAGCCCGGTGAGCGACGCCAGGAGGACAGCGAGGGCGGCGAGCACCGCGAGGAGCCGGAGTGACCGTCGCCGACCTGGTCCGGCCACCCGTGATCACCTGGTCCGGCCCCTTCGGCGGCCCCGCCGTTCCGGGTGGCGCGCGGGCACCCTCAGCTGTGGCGGGAACGGTCGCCGCTGTCGCGGGCCGGGCGACGGGACCGGAGCGATCGGCTCATGGCGCTCCCGGTGACGGGGCGGAACCGATGGGAGAAAGCGCTTTCGTTCGCGTCGCGCAGCGTAGGCAGCGGGTGACGGAGGGGTTGATGGGGTGGGAGTGGGGTCTCGTGCCGTCCACGGCCGGGGCTCGGCGGTGCCGCTCCGGCCTCCGGGTGCGACATGGCGCCCGATCCCGGCGCCCACCCCCGCCCGGAAGGGATTCGTGACCATCGCTCGGAGTGCGGTATGGTTCTCATGCGCGTTCGGCCGGGAGGGAAACCCCAGGTCAGACGGGCATCGGGACGTGGCGCAGCTTGGTAGCGCACTTGACTGGGGGTCAAGGGGTCGCAGGTTCAAATCCTGTCGTCCCGACCAGCGTTTTCGCGGGTCGCAGGCGGTATCGGAGACATCCGGTACCGCCTTTCCGTCGTTCTTGGGGACCAGGTGGGGACCAGCGGGTCCAGCGGCGTCTGGTGGGTCCTGCCGGGGACACGGGCGGGGTGACCGGTGCCCGCATGCCCGCAGCCTCCGGCACCTGCCCCACGTCGAGAACGCGACCTGGCGTGCCGTAGCCGTACCGGCCGGCACCCGAAACGATCCGGTGACCGTGTACGCGGCCGTGCCCACCGAGGACGTCGACGCCAGTCTGGCCCAGTTCGCCGGCGGCCTGGCCATCGGCGTGCCCCTGGTCGTCACCGCGCTGACCAGCGTCGCATGGGTACTCACCGGACGGGCGCTGTTCCCGGTCGAGGTGCTGCGCGCACAAGCCGCCGAGATCACCGCCTCCGATCTCAGCCGCCGCCTCGATGTCCCCCCCTCGGCCGACGCCCTGGGCCGGCTCGCCACCACACTCAATGATCTGCTCGCACGCCTGGAAGCTGCCACGCAAAGGCAGCGCCAGTTCATCGCGGACGCCGCCCACGAGCTGCGTAGCCCCTTGAGCAGCCTGCACACCCGACTCCAGATCGCCGCCCGGCACCCCGATTCCGCCAACTGGCGCACGCTGGCCCCGGCACTGGTGGAGGACTGCGAACGGCTCGCCCGCCTTGTCGACGACCTGGTGTGGCTGGCTCGCCTCGACGCCCGCCCCCGACTCGACAAGCAACCCACAGACCTGGACGAGATCGTCTTCGCCGAGGTCAGCCGCGCCCGCGAGCGCACGCAGCTCATCATCGACCAGCACGCCATCAGCGCGGCACGCGTGGATGGCGACGCCGACGCCCTCGCGCGCGTCGTACGCAACCTGCTGGACAACGCCCTCCGGTACGCCCTCCGGCGGATCGAGGTGAGCCTCCGTGCCTGCGGCGGCACCGCGCAACTGGTCATCACCGATGACGGGCCCGGCATCCCCGAACCCGACCGACGCCGCGTCTTCGACCGCTTCACCCGCCTCGATGACGCGCGCGCCAGAGACACCGGCGGCAGCGGACTCGGACTGGCCATCGTCCGCGACATCATCACCGCCCACCACGGCAGCATTGACATCGAGGACCATGCTCCCGGGGCCCGCCTTGTCGTCCGCCTCCCCGCCCATCGCCCCTGAAGTGTCATCGCCATCAGCCGCAGTCTGCACACGCCGGCCACGAGGTGTCCGGGCCGGAACCGCGCGCCGCCCTTGAGCTTCGGGACTTCCGGTCACCGGCCGCGGCACCACGGCGCTCATTTCGGCTCCTCCCGGGCGCGGTGTGGGGTTTTGCGGGGTGGCAGGGGGATGAAGCCGCTGGTGCGGGCGGTGTATGCGGCGTAACCGGGACGCCCGGACATGCGCTTCTCCAGGAGGCGTTTGCCGCTGCCGACGGTGAGGAGCAGGGTCATCAGGAACGGGGAGACGAGGACGGCGAGGGCCGGCTGCCAGGCGGTGCAGGCGAGGAGGTACAGGCCCCACCAGACAAGGCTGTCCCCGAAGTAGTTGGGGTGCCGGGTCCATGCCCACAGGCCCTGGTCCATGATCCGCCCCCTGTTGGTCAGGTCCGCCTTGAAACGTGCGAGCTGGTGGTCGCCGACGGCCTCGAAGGCGAGCCCGGCCGCCCACAGCGCGAGCCCGCAGTA
Source organism: Streptomyces sp. NPDC057638 (assembly GCF_042800315.1). Taxonomy (NCBI): domain Bacteria; kingdom Bacillati; phylum Actinomycetota; class Actinomycetes; order Kitasatosporales; family Streptomycetaceae; genus Streptomyces; species Streptomyces sp. NPDC057638. The sequence continues at coordinate 33,233 of NZ_JBHVHF010000012.1, read as the reverse complement.
CGCCAGGGCGTCCAGGGGCGCGGAGCTGTAGGAGGCGGCCTGGACGGGGAGGGAGATCAGCCAGACGAGGGCCGCCTGGGCGAGGTAGACGGTACGGAGCGCGTAAAGGGTCCGGTTGCCGGGGGCCTTGCCGAGGAGGTCGGTGTAGCGGGGGTCCTCGCCGTGTCCGCGGGAGCGGTGGGCGATGTGCGCCGCCAGCCGCAGTCCCCAGACGACGGTCGCCGCGGTGACGAGCAGGCGGCGGCCGTCGTCGCCGTGCCCGGCGGAGAGCAGCCAGGTGACGGCGGCGACGGCGGCGAAGGCGAGGCCCCAGGCGATGTCGACGATGCGGTGCGGTCCGCGGCGTGCGGCGATGGCGAAGGTGGCGAGGAGCACCGTCAGCGCCGTGGCCGCGGTGGCGGCGAGGTTGGCGCCGAGGGCGCTCCAGTCGGTGCCGTTCACGCCGTGCTCGCGGGGGCGTACCAGGCGGCGGGGGTGGCCGGCATGCCGGACGCTCCCTCGCGGGTGGGCCGTACGGCGAGGATCTGGTCGACACCCATACGGCGTTCGGAGAAGGCCAGCGAGGCACCGGCGAGGTACAGGCGCCAGACGCGGGCGGTCGTCGCCCCGACGAGGGCCTCGATGTCGCTCCAGCGCTGTTCGAGGGTGGCGCGCCAGGCGTCGATGGTGATCGTGTAGTGCTCGCGCAGGGACTCGGTGGAGCGGGCCTCCAGGCCGGAGCCCTCCAGCAGGTCGATGGTGCGGCCGAGGGGGCGCATATGCATGTCCGGGGCGATGTATGTCGCGATGAAGGCGCCTCCGCCGGGCGCGTGGGCGCCGCGGGACATCTGCTGGATCAGGAGCCGGCCTTCGGGGCGCAGCGCGTCGTGCAGCGTGGTGGCGAAGGCGGGGTATTCGGCGTCGCCGACGTGCTCGCCCATCTCTACGGCGGCGGCCGCGTCGTAGCCACCGCCGTCGAGGGCGCGCCAGTGCCGCAGCTGGACGTCCACGAGGTCGGTCACTCCCTCGCGAACGGCCCGTGCGGTGACGAACTCGTGCTGGGCGCGGGAGAGGGTGACCGCGGTGACGCGGGCTTTGTGTTCGCGGGCCGCGTGGACGGTGAGGGAACCCCAGCCGCAGCCGACGTCGAGCAGGCGGTCCCCGGGGCTCAGGTTCAGCTTGCGGCAGATCAGGTCGAGCTTGTCGCGTTGCGCGTCGGCCAGGGTGCGGGTCGGGTCGTCGGGCCGGGTCCAGTAGGCGCAGGAGTACGCCATCGTCTTGTCGAGGAGGAGGGCGTAGAAGTCGTTGGAGAGGTCGTAGTGGTGGCTGATGCCCGCGCGGTCCCGGGCGACGCTGTGCGGGCTGCCGGTCAGGCGGGCCCGCCCGTCGGGGCGCTTCGGGGGCGGGCCGAGGACCCCCAGGCCCACCGCCAGGGCGGTGGCCGCGGCCTTGGCGGTAGGCCTGGGGCCGGGGCGGTCCCCCGGCCGACCGCGGACGCTCCGGCCCGCGTGGGAGAGCGCGTCGGCCAGGTCGCCCTCGACGTCGAGGTCTCCGGCGATGTACGCCTCCGCGAGCCCGAGCTCGCCGGGCTGCCACAGCAGGCGGCGCAGAGCTCGTGGGGAGCGGAGGACGACCAGGGGCGCGTCGGCCGGGCCTGTGTCGCTTCCGTCCCAGGCGCGGATGCGTACGGGAAGGGGTCCGGAGACGAAGTGGCCGAGGAGCTGGGCGAGCCGGTCGGCGACAGGCCTCATCGGTGGGTTCCTTCGGTGAGGAGGAGCTGGCGGACGTCGAGGTAGCGGGAGCGGAATCCGGCTTCGGAGTAGGCGAGGTAGAACTCCCACATGCGCTGGAAGACCGGGTCGAAGCCGAGCGCCGTGACGGCGGGGCGGTGGGCGGTGAACCGTTCGCGCCACAGGCGCAGCGTCTCGGCGTAGTGCTCGCCGAAGCCGTCGTCGGCGAGCGTGCGCAGGCCGGCGGCGGCGCAGTGCTCGGCGATGGCCTCGCGGGAGGGGATGAGGCCGCCGGGGAAGACGTACTTGCTGATGAAGGTGTGGGTGGCGGCGGTGTGGAGCATCTGCTGGTGGCCCATGGTGATGGCCTGCAGGGCGATCCGGCCGCCGGGGGCGAGCGTGCGGCGCAGGGCCGTGAAGTAGGCGGGCCAGTAGTCGGCGCCGACCGCTTCGATCATCTCGACGCTGACGACCGCTTCGTACCGCCCCTCGGCGTCACGGTAGTCGCGTAGTTGGACGTCCACCCGGTCGGTGAGTCTCGCCGCGGCGACCCGCTCGCGGGCGAGGGTGGCCTGCTCGGCGGAGAGGGTCAGCGTGGTGACCCGGGCGCCGCGGGCGGCGGCCCGCAGGGCGAGTGCGCCCCAGCCCGTGCCGATCTCCAGCAGTCGGGTGCCCTCGCCGGCGCCGACGAGGTCCAGGAGCCGGTCGATCTTGCGGTGTTGTGCGGAGGCGAGGGACTCGAAGCGGGCGGGAAAGGCTGTGAAGACCGCGGAGGAGTAGGTGAGGGTGGGGTCGAGGAATGTGGCGAACAGGTCGTTGGAGAGGTCGTAGTGGTGCCGGATGTTGCTCCGGGCCCCGTCGCGGGTGTTCCGGTCGTCGGCGGGGCGGGCGGTCACCCACAGGTCGCGGAGCCGCCGCAGCGGAGCGGGGACCAGTTCGTCGACGTGCCCGGCGAGGACGGTCAGGACGCCCGCCAGATCGTCGCTGTCCCATTCGCCGGCCAGGTAGGACTCGCCGAAGCCGATGAGCCCGTCCCGGCCGACGCGCCGGTGGAAGGCGTCGGCGTCGTGGAGCGTCAGCCGCGGACCCGCGGCCGTCACGTCGGCGCAGGGGGAGGGCCTGGTCAGCGCCATCCGCTCCAGGGCCCGGCCCACCAGATGCCGGGCGACGGCCGTGCGGACCGGGCCGGGCGGGGGGAGCCGGGCCACGTCCGGCCAGCGCTCCGCGTCGACGTCCGCGCGGCGGACGGCGGCCGCGGGGGCGCCGGCCGGGCCCCGGAGACAGGCCCCGACCGGGCTGTCGGCCGGCTGGGGTCGGGGCTCGGAGGTGAGGGCGGGGCGGGTCACGGCAGCATGCCTTTCTGCGGAGTGGGACGAGGACGGGGCTGCACGGGCAGTCCGCGCAGCAGCAGGTGGATGCCGTGGCGGCGGATCCCCGCCCAGACGGCGGCGGTGGACCAGGGCCTGCGTACGGCGGCGGAGAGCAGGGCGGGCACGCTCGCGGGGCGGCGGACCCCCCGGACGACGGCGGTGAACGCGCGGCCCCCGTGGTGCTCCAGATGGATGGTCAGGCCGAGGCGTTCACCGGGCAGCGGCAGCCGCATCCGGTAGCGGCCCTCGACCGCGAAGAACGGTGAGACGTGGAACGACTTGTCCACCACCACCTCGTCCGCCGGCCCCGTCCCGCCCGCCTCGTCCGCCCGCAGCAGGTAGCAGTGGCGCTGCCCGTAGGTGTTGTGGACCTCGGCGACGACGCACACCAGTGCCCCCGAGGAGTCGTGGCACCAGAACACGCTCAGCGGGTTGAAGACGAACCCGAACACCCGGGCGTGTGCCAGCATCACCACCCGCCCGCCGCCTAGGTCGACGCCGTGCGCGGCGAGGTAGGCGTCGAGCCCGGCCCGCAGGGGCCCGGGTGTGCCGGTGAAGTGGTCGCGGGCGTCGAAACGTGCGAGCGGACGCAGCGGCCGGGGCAGCACCGGCAGCCGGTCGATGTCCACGCACCACAGGTACGTGCGGTGGCGCAGCGCGTGGCGCAGCGGCGTCCGGCGTACGTGCGTGATCACGCACTCGTACAGCGTCGCCGGCTCCCGGCTCGCGGGGGCCGCGGATACGGCGCCGCTTCTGGCGCGGGTCACCAGTCCGCCCCCAGGGAGCGGGCGGCCTCGACGCCGGAACGGCAGCCGTCCTCATGGAACCCCCACCCGTGCCAGGCACCGGCATACGCGGTCACGCCCGTGTTGAGGCGTGGCAGTTCCCTCTGTGCCGCGACCGAGGCGGTGGTGTACACCGGATGCTCGTAGAGCATCCGCTCCACGACCCGGTCGGCCGCGATGCCGTCGTCACCGCCGAGGGTGACGACGTAGCCGGAGCCCGCGGGCAGACACTGGAGGCGCTCCATGTCGTAGCTGACGCGGACGGGAGCGGTGGAAGGCGCGCAGTCGGCCATCCGGTAGTTCCAGGAGGCGCGGGCGCGCGGCGAGCGCGGCAGGACGTCGGTGTCGGTGTGCAGCACCGTGGGGTTGCGTGAGTACCTGAAGACGCCCAGGAGCCGCTTTTCGTCGGCGGTGGGGTCCGCGAGCATCCGCAACGCCTGGTCGGGGTGGGTGGCGACGACCACGGCGTCGTACCCCTCGGTGGCACCGTCGCCGGTGGTGATCAGCGCACCCCCGCTGGTGCGCAGGATGGCGCCGACCGGGCTGGAGGTGCGGATGCGCTGGATGTGTTTGGCGGCGGCGGCGACGTACGCGGCGGAGCCGCCGGTGACCGTCTTCCACCGCGGGGATCCGGTGACGGAGAGCAGCCCGTGGTGGTGCAGGAACGTGAACAGATAGGCGGCCGGGTAGGACAGGGCCGTCCGCGCGGGGCAGGACCACACCGCGGCGACCAGCGGGAGGGCGAAATGGCTGACGAAGTAGGGGGAGAACCCGCCTTGCCACAGAAAGTCCCCCAAGGTGATGCTTGTGTGCGGCTGTCGGGCCAGGAGACGCCGGGCACCTCGGTGGAAGGCCGGAACCTCGGTCAGCAACCGCAGGTAGCGGCCTCGTAGCGAGGCCCGAGAAGCGAACAGAGCGCCCGGGCCGCGAGTACCCGCGTACTCCAGGCCGCAGCCGTCGCAGCGGACGGACATGCTCATCTCGGCGTCCTGCGTGCCGATCCCCAGCTCGCGGAAGAGCCGGAGCAGGGTGGGGTAGGTGCGCTCGTTGTGGACGATGAATCCCGAGTCCACTGCCACCGCGCGCCCGCCGGGGGCCGGCAGTTCGCGGGTGTGGGCGTGGCCGCCGAGGCGATCGTCGGCCTCGTACAGGGTGACTTCGTACGAGGCGGCCAGGATGGAGGCGGCGGTCAGGCCCGCCACCCCGCTTCCCACGACGGCCGCTTTGCGGTGTTGCTCCATAACCTCTCCTGCCACTCGACACGCCGCTGGGCTGTTGCGTTCACTCGTACTTCGCAGCGGCCCGGCGGTCGGATTGGAGGAGATCCGCGGCGCTGGTGCCTGGCCGCGGGCGTCGTGGGTGTGTTCAGGCTGTCAGACGGGCGTGTTGTGCGGTCAGGGTGCCGACGGCGGCTGGGCGGCGCTTACGGCGGTGACGGCTTCCCGTGCGGTCGGCCGGTGGCGGTGAGGATGAACACCGGGCGGCGCAGGCCGGTCAGGGGGTGGTGATCCCGAAGGGCTTCGCCCCCGCGCGGCCTTGGTCGGACAGCGGGGGGCACGCGGAGGTTGCGATGAGGAGCGCCGGGTCAGGTGGGAAGGGTCATCAGGAGCAGGGGGTCGGTGGTGGGATGGGGGGAGCCTCCGGCGGGTTCGAGGGAGAGGCCGACAGCTCCCGCGTCGGCGGGGTCGCCGGTAAGGATCACCGTGCCGTCGTGGTCGATGAGGCCGGCGGGGCGCATGGTGCCGTCGTGGTCGAGCCACAGCTGGTAGGTCTTCCCGGCACCGGGGGCGGGCAGGCCGGTGGTGGTGAAGGCGGCCCTGTTCTGGCGTTCGGAGGTGACCACGGTGGTCAGGGCACCGTTGCTTGCCTTGCCGTGGACGGTGCGGGCATCGGGGGCCGCCAGGATGCCGGTGACCGCGTCGAGCTGCTGCCGGCTCTGGCGGGCCTGCTGTTCGAGGTCCTGTCCAAGCAGCGTCTGCCACACGGCGACGCCGCCCAGGGCGACGGCTGCCACGCTGGCGGCCAGCGCCAGGGAAGCGGCGCGGCGGCGCAGGAAGCCCCCGAGGGCGGGCGCCGTGCTGGAAGCGGGGATACGCGGCGGCACCTGACGCACACCCTCGATGGCCGCCATGACCTGGGTCTTTGCCGTGGCAGGCGGCGTGTGGGAGACGGCAGCTGCCAGGCGGGCCGCGGTCGCCGCGAACTCGGCGGCCTCCTGCCGGCAGGCCTCGCACACCTGCAAGTGGGCTTCGAAGTCGCCGCGTTCGGCGTCGTCGAGCGCACCGAGGGCATAGGCGGCCGCGAGGGTGTGAGCGTCGGTGGCGTGGTGTTTCATGTGGTCACCCCCATGCAGTCGCGGAGCCGGATGAGCCCGTCGCGCATGCGTGTCTTGATGGTGGGAAGAGGAGTGCTCAGAGCTTCGGCGACTTCACGGTAGGTCAGCCCCTGGTAGTAAGCCAGCGTCACCGCCTGTCGCTGCAGTCCGGTGAGGCCGCGCAGGCAGCGGCGTACCTGCTCGGACTCCAGGCGGGTCTCGACCTGTTCGGCGACCTCGTCGAAGGCCGTGGTGTGCTCGCGGGCCGCCTGCGCCTGTTCGCGGTCGGAGGCTGCCTGGGCGGAGCGGACCCGGTCCACCGCCCTGCGGTGCGCGATCGTGGCCGCCCAGGTCCGCACGGACCCGGCCTCGGGGCGATAGCGGGCGGCCTGCCGCCACAGGTCGATCATGACCTCCTGGGCCACCTCCTCGGACTGCGCCCGGTCGCGCACGACCTTGAGCACGATCCCGAACACCAGAGGGGCGAGGGCGTCGTAGAGGACGGAGAAGGCCTGTTTGTCGCCGCGGGACACCTTCTGCATGACCTCGGCGAGGTCGTTGCCGACGTGGTCGCCGGGGCGGCCGGTGGTGAAGGGGATGGGGTGGTTCACGTGTGCCGCTCCGGCCGGGCCGAGAGGGCGAAGGGACGGCCTGGGCGGACCGTCGGGGGGCGGGGCGTCCATCGCATGTTGTTCCTCGTGTCGTCGCTGCCGAGGGGGCCGGACTGCTCCGGGGGCGGTCCGGCCGGAAACCTCTGCGTGATTCGCCTGTTCTTCGTAGCGGGTGGGCCTGCGGATGGGAGCCCACTTCGTCAGCCGGGCGAACGCGTTCGCCGCCGAGACGGTGAACGGCGTCCGGGACCCGACCCGGGAAAGGGTCGGCTCCCAGCAGGTCTTCGACCCCGGCTTCCCCGACCTGTGGTGGCGCTACCTTCACCCCGCCAGCCCGCCAGCCCGCCAGCCCGCCAGCCCGCCAGCCCGCCAGCCCGCCGGGCCGGACGGGTCTCCGTCCGGCCCCGGTGAACGGTCAGCCCTATACGGTCGCCTTCGCGGCCAGCGCCTCGGACTGGGCACGCTGAGCCGCGGCCACGAGCGCCTGTCCGTACTCAGGAATGCGCGGCGTGATCTCCCGCGCCGCGCCCTCTACCGTGATGTGCATGACGACGGCACCCGACCGGACCATGCTCGAATCCGTCGGGCCGTGCTCAGGATCCACTCGACGGAAACGGTCGTGCTGCTCACCTCCGAGCGCCGACGCCTCCGAGACCGTGGTCCGCTGCTCGCCGCGCTCCGAATTGTCGTACTCGGCCACCGATGTGTCGAACGCCGCGCGGGCGGCTTGGGCATCCTGGTACGCCCAAGCCATGACCGTCACCCTGACGCTCTTCTTCGGCTCCTCAGACTGCTTCACCCACCACACCGAACCGCCATACAGCAGCCCGTCGCACCAGTAGTCCGGCTGCTGCCCGGGCACCCCATGGTCTGAGCACAGCAGCTCGGCGGCGTCCATGGTGCGCAGATTCTCCTTCGGAATGCCCGGCACCGTCAGCTTCGGCAGTGTCTTCGCGGCGAGCGCGGCGGTCAGCGGCGCGGCGACCGGCGGCGGCACGTGCACCGGGGTCTCCTCGGCCGGGGCGCTCTTCTTCTCCTCGTCACCGCACCCGGTCAGCAGCCCCGCTACTACCGCCAGCCCCACCACCGCACGCACGTGTCTCCCACGCACCCTGCCCCACCCCTTCACCTGTTCGAAGTGGGACATCGTACGTGGGGGTGATCACGAACGGCACTCGGGATTCCGGTCCTGCGCGCACCGCGTCCTGAGGCCACCGGGGCCTCGTTGAGGACCGGCGTGATGGCAGAGCACCTCGTACCCTCGCCGGACCGCTTCAGCTGCCGGTCCCTGCACCAGCAGAAGCGATCTACGGCGCGGCGCGGACCGCATGCGGGGGGCTCAGCGGGCCAGCAGGTCCTGGATCGCCTCGGCGATCTCGTCGGGTGCCTCCTCGGCCATGAAGTGCCCGGCGGGGGTCAGCCGGTGGTCCAGGTCCGGCGCCCACGCCTTCCATACCGCGGCGGCGTCATAGCCCAGCTGCGCGCCCCAGTCCTGCTGGACGACCGTCACGGGCATGGCCAGCTGCGACCCGGCGTCCAGGTCCGCCTGGTCGTGCGTGACGTCGATGTCCGCCGAGGCCCGGTAGTCCGCGACGATCGATGTCACCGCCGCGGCGCTCGCCCGCAGATACTCGGCACGCACATCCTCCGGTATGGCGGTGGGGTCGTTGGCCCAGGCGTCGAGGAACGAGCCGAAGAACGCGTCCGCGCTGCCCGCGATCATCGCCTCCGGCAGGCCCGGCGGCTGCGCCATGAGGAAGAGGTGGTAGCCGACCGCCGCCGAGGCACCGCGCAGGACGTTCCACATGTCGAGGGTCGGCACGATGTCGAGGATGCCCAGGTGCGTGATGGTCTCGGGGTGGTCAAGACCCGCCCGGAAGGCGACCAGAGCGCCCCGGTCGTGACCGACGAGGGCGAAGCGCTCGTGACCGAGGGCCGCCGCCAGGGTCACGACGTCGGCGGCCATGGCGCGCTTGGCGTACACCTCGGGGTCGGTGGCCGCCGGCTTGTCGCTGGCGCCGTAGCCCCGCAGGTCAGGACAGATCACCGTGTGCTCGTCGGCGAGCCGCCCGGCGACGTGTCGCCACATCAGGTGGGTTTGGGGGAAACCGTGCAACAGCACGACCGGGCTGCCGCTGCCGCCGACAACCGCGGCCAGCTCCACACCGTCCGCACCGGGCAGGCGGATGTGATCGAAGCCGGGAATGGTGAGCGTCATGAAGGACCACCCTTTCGGGTCGGGGAACCGGACCGGATCAGCTTGGGCGACAGCGATCAGCAGCCGATCAGTACGGTTGGGCGCAGCCGACCCCTGGCACGGAGGATGGGGTCATGCGAATCGACGTGCTCGGTGCGGTCCGGGCTTTCCGGGACGACGGCAGTCCGGTTGACCTGGGCGGACCCCGCCATCGCGAGGTACTCGCCCGGCTCGTCGCCGCCGAGGGACGGATGGTCACCACCGACACCCTCGTCCATGACCTGTGGGCCGACCCGCCGGCCCGCGCCGTGGGCGCTTTGCGTACGTTCGTCGCCGCGCTGCGCCGCGCGCTCGAACCCGACCGGCCGCCCCGCAGTCCGCCGCGCGTCATCGTGACCGAGGGTCCAGGCTACGCGCTGCGCCTGCCGCGCGAGGACGTGGACGTCCATCGGTTCCAGGACACGCTGGCCCGCGCCCGCCGCCACGCCGCCGTGGTGAACGACCTCGGCACGGTACTCGCGGAATGGCGTGGACCCGCCTACGCCGATGTGACCGGCTCCCCATGGGCGCAGCGCGAGCGGACCCGGCTGGAGGAGCTGAGGCTGGAGGGAGCGGAACTGCGCGCCCGCATCCTCCTCGACCGCGGGGAAGGCGCCGACCTCGTCGCCGAACTGGCTGCCCATGTCGCCGAACACCCGTGGCGCGAGCCTGCCTGGGGGCTGCTTGCCCGCGCGCTGTACCGCGCGGGCCGCCGGGCCGACGCGCTCGCCACCCTCCGCCGCGCCCGCACGATGCTCGTCGACCGACTCGGACTCGACCCCGGTGCCGACCTCCAGCGCCTGGAGACGGACATCCTCAACGGGGCCGTGACCCCCGAAGGAGCACCTACTGCGTGGACCGGCCCCGGCGTCCGGCTCGGCCCGCGCACCACCGTGGATCTGGCCCGCACCCTCGCACTGGCGGGCGGCGACGCCCTCGTCCACTCGCGGCGCGACCGCCTCGCCGCCGTCCAGGCGGCGGAACGCACGGGAGACCTCTCCCTGACCGCCCGGATCATCGGCGCCTACGACGTGCCCGCCCTCTGGAGCCGGGCCGATAACCCCGAGCAGTCCCGCGCCGTCGTCGCGGCTGCCGAGCGCACCCTCACCGCACTCGGCCCCGACGGCCCCGCCGACCTGTCCGCCCGCCTCCTGGCCACGATCGCCGTCGAAAGCCGCAGCGCCGATCTGTCCAGGACCGAGCTGAAGCGCGCGCGGCAGGCGGCGCTGCGGGCCGAGGCACTGGCACGGGACCTGGCCGATCCCGCCCTGCTGGCCTTCGCCCTCAACGGGGTGTTCCTGCAGTCCTTCACCCGCCCCGGGCTCGCGGCGGCAAGAGACCGGATCGGCGCCGAGATCCTCGACCTGGGCACCCGGCACGAGCTGCCGAACTTCGCCGTACTCGGTCGACTCGTCCGCCTGCAATCCGCCTCGGCCCTCGGCGACCTCGACTCCGCGACCTCGCACGCCGAGGCAGCCGAACAGCTCGCCGCCACCACCGAAGCGCCCCTCGTCTCCGTCCTCACCGGGTGGTTCAGGGCCCGGGCCACGGCCGCCCGCAGCACCGAACCCGGCGGACCGACCGCCGCCACGGCCGCGGCCCACTACCGCGCCGCCGAGGACGCCCTCCGGACGGCCGGAATGCCGGGGCTGCACCGCGGCCTGTTCCCGCTCGCCCTCCTGGGACTGCGCCTGCTGCACGACCGGCCCGCGCCCACCGACCCACAGCTCGACTGGGGCCCGTACCGACTCTGGGCCCGACCCCTCGTGCTGCTCGCCCAGGACCGGGGCGAGGAGGCCCGTGCCACCCTCGCCGCGGTGCCCGAACCACCGCGTGACCACATGCAGGAAGCCATGTGGTGCCTGACCGCCCGCGCCGCCGTACGCCTCGGCGAGCGAGGAATCGCCGCGCGTGCCGCGGCCGCCCTGCGCGATGCCCGCGCCGAACACGCCGGCGCCGCCAGCGGAATGCTGACCCTGGGCCCGGTGGCGCGCTACCTGGCAGACGCGGAAGCATGCGCCGGAGCGGGGTAGGCGACCGCGGTCCGTGAGCTCCTTCTGTCGTTGCGCCCCTCGGCCGGGACGCGACTGCCCCGGGGCCTGTCAGCGCGCGCCGCACGGTCCGAGTCCCGAACCGGCCGTTCACGGCGCGGCGCCACCGCCTTCACCGTTGTGATCACCCTTGCCGCTGCGGTGACGGCGGCCTTCGCACCCTTTCTGATCTGACCGGTTGCTGGCCGCCTACTCGGGGACCAGGTGGGGACCACACGGCACGGAGGGGACAAGGCAGGCGCTGAGGGGTCTCGCGACCCCTGGCCCGCCCGGCAGGCGGGCGCGGCGCCCCGGCACCGGGCTGACCGGCCCCCGGGCCCCGGGTCTCCGCGCGATCAGCCACGGCTCGCCGCCGCCGGTCAACTCCCCGCCCTGGCCGAATGGTTCCCCCGTACGCCGGGATGAGAGGAACCCCACGGGTGAGGGGGCGGCGAGAACCCGGTGGCCGGGTTCGCCGTCCTGCTGGGGGGACCGACGGCCGACCGGGTCGTACGCCCGCTTCCGGAGAGGCTTCCATGCTCAGGACCGACAGCCGTGCGACCGCCGCCGTGTTCACCGCGACCCTGCTCGCGGCGGTGGGTACCGTCGCCGTCGCGACTCCCGCCAGCGCTGTCCACGGCGGGCAGAACACCACCGTCACCGACCATCCGTACGCGATGCGGATCGTCGCCCAGGACGGTGGCCATGTGTGCGGGGGCACGCTGGTGGCGCCCACGAAGGTGCTGACCGCGGCCCACTGCGTCGAGGGCCCGGCGGCGCGTGATTTCAAGGTGATCGGCGGCAGGACCGCGATCAAGAGCACCCAGGGCACGGTACGGGGCGTCTCCTCCGTCAAGCTCCACGCGAAGTACGACCGGGCCACGTTCGCGTACGACGCCGCCGTGATCACGCTCAGCGGCCGGATGCCGTACGCCACCCTCCCGGTGGCGGGCCCCAAGGAGTCGGCGCCGTACGCCCTCGGTAAGACGGCGAAGACGGTCGGCTGGGGTATGACCGCCCGGGACACCAACGCCACCCGGCTCAAGTCGGCCGTGCTCACCGTGGGATCGCTCGCGAAGTGCGCGCCGTTCGCCGAGCCCGGGGACTCCCGGACGCTCAAGGTCTGCGGTCTGCCCGGGGCCGGTACCCAGGACAGTGTCTGCCGCGGTGACTCCGGTGGCCCGCTGATCGCCGGTGGCCGGGTGATCGGCGTGGTCTCGACCGGTAACAAGTACTGCGACACGGAACATCCGAAGTCGGTGTTCACCCGGACCGGTGCCGTGGCCGCCGGGCTGGGTCTGCCGGTCGGCTGAGACCGGGTGCGGGCGGCGGCCCGTCCCGGTGTACGGGGTGCCGCCCGCCGCCGCGGGCCCGTGCGGGTCTCAGGGGGCGGGGCCGGTCAGGCGGGCGGCTTCGCGTAGTCGCCGTAGCCGGTCCAGTCCACGGCCACACAGGGCTCATCGCCCACCACCCAGGCGTCATGCCCGGGTGCCACCGAGAGGAAGTCTCCCGGGCCCGCCTCCGCGGTCTCGCCGTCGTCCATGACGATTTTGATCCGGCCGCTCACGACATAGCCGGTATGAGCCTCCTGGCAGCTCTCGGTGCCAGCGAGTTCCTTGATGTGGGTCGACCAGCGCCAGCCCGGGGCGAAGACCGCCCGGCCGACCGGTCCGCCCGTGGTGTCGAGGAGATCCAGCCGGCCCGACTCCCTGGGGAACGGCCTGGTCTCGTCGGCGGAGTCAAAGCTCCGGATCACCAGTCCCGTCATCGTCAACCGCCTCCCGGTCAGTGATGGCTCCGGGCCCATCTCCAGCGTAGACCGGGAGAGAGCGGGGTACGAGGCGGTGCCGTGGCGACGGGCGCGGGCCGGGCGACGCCGAGGGGGTCGCCCGGATACCCCTACGGATACGGGGTACGGATACGGCCCGGCCGCCGCGCACCGCGACCCGGCCCGTCCCCGACTCCCCGGCGCTGCTTCTCCCGGGGTGCGCCCCGTGGGGAGCGGGCTCACGAGGGGACAGCGGCCGGGTCCGTGGTGGCCCGGGAGCCACGGGCGTCCGCTATCCCTCCCGCCTCGGGGGCTCGCCGATCAGAACGGTTCCGGCCCACCGGAATCCGAGTCGTGCGTAGAGCCGGGCGACGCCGTCGTCGGCGGCCGACAGCACCACGTTCCGCACCCCCCGGGCCTGGGCGTCGGCGACCAGCGCGGCGGTGACGGCCAGCCCGATGCCCCGGCGGCGGGCCGACGGCAGGGTGGCCACACCGACGATCTCGCTGCTGTCCCCGGCGGGCAGATGCTGGCCGGAGCAGACGACCTCGCCGTCCGGGGTCACGGCGGCGACCACCCGCAGCAGTCCGGCCCGGATCCGGTCCTCGGACCGGGCCAGGGTGCCGTCCTCCCGTACCCCGTCGATCGCGGCGGCGAGCGCCGCCTCCTCCTCCGCCGTACCGTCCGGAGCCGGGGCGCCGAAGACCAGCCGGGGTACGGCCAGGGCCCCCGGGAGGTCGGGGTCGCCCGGGGACAGGGCCCGGATCCGCAGCCCGTCCGGCCGTTCCGGAGCGGTGGCGTCCGCCGGGTCCAGGGTCATCAGCGGGTACTCCTGGACGGCCAGTCCGGCCTCCTCCGCGGCACCCCGCAGGGTGGGTGTGGTCTCGGCGACCCACTCGAACCGTTCGGCCACACCCAGCTGGCGCTGGCGCGCGCGGACCCGGGCCACATCGGCGGCGGTGACGCCATCCGGCACGCCCCGGCTGGGGCGGGCGAAGTGCGGCCAGGTCCCGCCCTCGGTCCCGCAGACGAAGAGGGTCAGCGACCCGAACTCCTCGGCGCGGCCGAGGGTCCGGGGCACGGCGTCGAAGTACGTCTCCACGTGCGTCTCCCGGTGGGCTTCCACGGAGTTCCCCGGCTCCCCGGCACGGTGGACGGCGGAGTCGTCAAGATCCATAGGTGTCATGGGGGCATCCAAGCAGCACCGACCCCGGTGCACCGGTGCGCCGGAGGTGTCCGAAGGCGGGCCATACGGCGTCCGGAGGATGGGACGGCCTTGTCGCGGCCGATATCCCCTCCGCATACTTCCCCCGCGCCATCGGTCCGGCTGGACCGCGCTGACCAGGGGATATGACGATGACGGCGGACGCATCCGCGATGGGGGAGCTCGCGCGGCTCCTACGGGAGGCACGCCAGCGCGCGGGCCTCAGCCAGGAAGAGCTCGCCCATGCCTCCGGGGTGAGTGTGCGCGCGCTGGCGGACATGGAACGCGGGCGTTCCCGTGGCCCCCAGCGGCGGACCCTGCGGGCGCTGGCCGACGCCCTGGGGCTGGAGCCCCCCGAGGCCCAGCGGCTGGAGCGGGCCGCGCACCGTGGGCGTGCCCGGCCCCGTACGGCCGACACCCGTACCGCGGACACCCGCCCGGCCGATACCCGTACCGCGGACGCCCGCCCGGCCGCCAGCGGCCTGGCCTTGCCGCGTGACCTCGGGGACTTCACCGCCCGCGGACCCGCCCTCGCCGAGCTGCTGACGCTGGCGGCGGACACCGACCGCACCCAGCCGCCGGTGGTCCTGGTCTGCGGTCAGCCGGGTCTCGGCAAGACCTCCTTCGCCGTGCACGCCGCGCACCAGCTGGTGCCGCGCTTCCCCGACGGGCAGTTCGCCCTGGACCTGCGGGGGATGGATCCCAGGCCCCTCCCCGTACGAGAGGCGCTGGCCCGGTTACTGCGGGCCCTGGGCGTCGCCGAGGGCGCCATCCCGGCCGGGACCGAGGAACGGTCGGGCCTGCTGCGGTCGCTGACCGGCGCGCGGCGGCTCCTGCTCCTGCTGGACAACGCGGCCGACGAGGCCCAGGTCCGGCCGCTGCTCCCCGGGACCGGGACCTCGCTGACCATCGTCACCAGCCGGCAGGCGCTGGCCGGTCTCGAAGCGGTGCACCGCGCCCGGCTGGGCCTGCTCCGCCGGGAGGAGGGCGTCGCGCTGCTCACCCGTATCGTCGGCCTCCCGCGCGTCCAGCGGGAGGCCCAGGCCGCGCGTGATCTCGTGGATCTGTGCGGGCAGTTGCCGCTGGCGGTCCGCATCGCCGGACAGCGGCTCGCCGCACGGCCGGAGGAGCGCCTGTCCAAACTGGTCGCCCAACTCGCCCGGCGCGGACGCCGTCTGGACGCCCTCAGCGCCGGAGAGCTGAGGGTGCGGGCCGCCTTCGCGCTCTCGTACGAGCATCTCGGCCCCGGCGCGCGCACCCTGTTCCGCCGGGCCTCCCTCGCCTGGGGTCCCGACTTCAGCCCCGAGACCGCCGCCCTGCTGGCGGATCTGCCGCTCGCGGCGGCGGCCCGGTACGCGGAGGAACTGACCGACGCCGGGCTGCTGCACCCCGATCCCGTCGCCGAGCGGTACCGCTTCCACGATCTGATCCGGCTCTTCGCCGCCGAGCGGGCGGCGGAGGAGGACGGGACCGGGGAGTGCGACGCCGCCCAGGACCGGGCCACCCACTGGATACTGCGCCGCGCCACCGCGGCCGCGCTGCGCTTCCACGCCGACCATGGGGCCGGGGGATCGGACGGTGACGGCGCCACCAGCGGGTCCGACCGTGACCGCGAGCAGGACCACCGCGAGCGTGACCCGGGGCGTGACCACCAGCGTGGTGCCCGTGACCCCCGTCGCGACACCCGGGCCCGGGACCGTGGCGGACCGGCCCGTACGCCGGAGGGTGACCCCGATCCGCCGAGCGCTCCCGCCGACCGCCCCTCGGCCCAGCTCTGGCTGGAGGCGGAGCGGGCCCAGTGGCTCGCCGCCCTGCACCACGCCCACGGGCGGGGCGCATACCGGCGGGTCCTCGACACGGCACGGGCCATGCACTGGTTCTCCGACATCACCCAGCACTGGGAGATGTGGGCGGAGGTCTTCCAGACCTCCGTCGACGCCGCCCGCGCCCTGGGCAGCAGACCGGACGAGGCCGTCCATCTGAACTATCTCGCCTGGGCCCACAATGTCTGTCTGCGTTCCCCCGCCACCGGGCTGACCTGGGCCGACGCCGCACTCGCCGTGGCGCGCGAGATCGGTGACGGACTCCAGGAGGGCTGGGGTCTCGGATACGGGGCGGGCGCCCTGCACCGGCTGGGCCGGGTCGAGGAGTCCTTCGTACGGTTCCGTGAGGCGGCGGCCCGGCTCGGCGCCGAGCCCTCGGGCGAGGCCCGCCTCGCGGAACTCACCACCCTCAACATCCTGGGGAGCCATCTGCGCCGGGCGGGCCGGGCGGAGGAGGCCCTCGCCATCCATGAGCGCAGCGAGGCGATCTCCGGTGCCGGGGTGCCGGGACAGTCGGCCGAACTCGTCGCCTTCTACCACGCCTTCGCCCAGCAGCAGAAGGGCAACGACCTCGCCGCGCTGGGCCGGTGGGGCGAGGCGGAGGCCCTGGTACGGGCGGCGCTGCTCCACTTCGACACCGCGCGGGCGCTCTCCTGGACCGCGACCGCCCGGCTCGATCTGGCCCATGTGCTGCTCGCGCTGGGGCACCCGGAGGCCCGGGAGACCCTGAGCGCCGCCCAGGCCGCGCTCGGCGCCGTCAACCACCCCCGGCACGCCGAGGCCGTCCTCGCCCTGAGCGAACTCGACGGGCGCCCGCCGTCCGCCGACGACCGGGCGCCCCTGGGATGAGCGCGGGTGCTCCGCCGGGCCGGGCCAGTGCAGGGAGCACGTCCTGTACCGGCCGCCAGGACCAGGGGCGGGGGTACCGCTCCCTCCGCCAGGACCAGGGGCGGGGGTACCGCTCCCTCCGCCAGGTCCAGGGGTGGGGGTACCGCTCCGGGCGTCTGGTCCAGGGGTGGGGGTACCGCCCGGGCCGCCAGGCCCAGGGGGAGGCACGCGAGCCCGGCACGATCCGTCGGAGGCGCCCCCGGCCCGGTTCCGGGCGGAGACGCGCCGTACCCGGTTCCGGGCGGCTTGGGGAGGCCGCCACGGAACCGGGTACGCGAGCCGACGAGTCGCACCTCGTGGCTCCGGAGCCGCCGCGTCCGCACCTGCCCCGGGATGCGGCGGCGTGGTGGTGGAAGTCAGCGCCTGAGGGAGGGCGGGGATATGCCGGGTGGACGCGACGGCGCCCGTGGTACGTGACGGAGGGCGCGCCGTCGCGGGGGATCACCCGGGGTGGTGGCTACCACGGAACCACCCACTCGATCGTCGCGGCCGGTCTTCCGCCGGTCCGCGTCCCGCCCTTCCAGTAGGCGATCGTGTAGGTCTGGCCGGAGGCGATCCGGTTGTCGCCGACCCCGATCGCCGCCGCGCCGAAGGAGGTGCAGCGGTTCTCCGCGTTCGGGCACACCCACTCCCAGAAGACACGGTTGTCCGGGGTCGCCCCGGCCCGTACCGGGTGGATGCCGATCCAGTCGCCCCGGGTGTAGGGATTGTGTCCGGGCGGGGTGAGATAGCCGACCACCAGTCCCATGTTGTGCGGCTCGTCCCGATCGCCGGTCCTGATGTGCGATGTCGTCCACAGCGGGTCCCGCAGCCGGAAGCCGGAGGCCGCCGGGACGGGTGCGGCTGGTGCGGCTGGTCTGATGGGCTGGACCCCGCCGCCCGTGTCCCGCCGTGGATCCGTAGGTGTGTGGCTCTGTCGGCTCTGTACCTGTGCCCGGTCCTGGGCCGGGCTCCGGGTCCCGTCCCGCTCCGGGGCGACCGTCTGGGCGCCCATGATCATCCCCGCGGAGCACAGCCCCGTCAGGATGGCGCACAGGTTCCTGCGGCGCTTCCGTATCCGGCGTGGGAGCAGTGCGGTGACCTGCACGAGAGGTTCCTCCCTTGAGTGAGGGAGCGCCCGCCGGGCGGCCGGTCCGTTCGGCCGTACGGTCGGAAGAGCCGGGCGCGGACGTGCGCGCCGTCACCCGCCGCGCGGCTCTTCGTCGAGCGCGGCGGCGGGCGGCGAACGGTCGGACATGGGAGGGCCCCCGATCCCTCCCAGATCCGAACACGCCCGATCCAACCGCGACGGGCCGCTGCCTGGCCAGGCAGTCCCACCGGCAGAAGTGGGCTCGCCGTACTTCTGCCGGTGCGTGGTGCGTGGTGCGTGGTGCGCGGGTGAGCCGGTGGCGACGCGGCCCCGCCCGGCCGGGTCCGGCTCCGCGGCGGAGACGTTCCCGGTCGTGTCCGTGCGGCGGCGCGCCGTCCGCCTCCGGGGCCACCGCTACGCCCTGGGGTAAGGGGTACCGCCGGGCCTAGGCGGGGCCGGTTCCCTCGGGTCCCCGGCCGTCGTCGAAGAGTGTGAGCATCTGGTCGAGCACCCGGACGCACGCGGCCACCTCGGCCTCGGTGAGGTCGCCGCCCGTCTCGCGCAGGGCCGCCCGCTCGCGTGCGGTGACCGCGGTGATCGCCGCGAGCCCCTCGTCCGTCAGATGGATCAGCGGCGACCGCCGATGGGCCGGGTTGGGCCGGATCTCGACGAACCTCAGGCCCGCCGCTTCGTGCACCATCCGCTGGAGGAACTGTCTGCTGAGGGCCTGGTGGTGGCTCATCTGCGGGACGGTCAGGGGGCCCTGTCCACGCAGCAGGTCGAGCACGGTCCGTACGCCGACGGAGAGCCCCTGCGCCGGGGCCGTCCGTTCCACCGCGCGCAGGACCCGCCGGTAGAGGAGGCCGGTCAGGCCGAGTACCTCGGTGAGGCGGTCGGCGAGGTCATCGGGGGGCAGCGGTTCTCCGCGCGTCTCGGTCACCGTGCCATTTTGACACCTTGGTTGTCATCTCGGCGGGGAAATGACACCTTGGTTGTCATGAGTGATCGGATTCCCCTCGACGGCCCGTGCGTGTTCCCGACCGGCGGCGGCCCCCTCGCCTATCGCGACCGCGGTACGGGGGAGCCGCTGGTCCTGCTCCACGGCGGCCTCCTGGACCACACGATGTGGGAGGCGCAGATCGACCGCTTCGCCCGGACCCACCGGGTGATCGCCCTGGATGTCCGGGGGCACGGTGGCTCGGCCGGCCCGAGCGCCCCCTTCCGGCACGCCGACGACGTCGCCGCGCTCCTGCGCCACCTCGGCTGCGGCCCCGCCGTGGTGGCCGGGGTCTCCCTGGGTGGCGGGATCGCCACCGACACCGCCCTGGAGCACCCCTCGCTGGTGCGGGCCCTGGTGGTGAGCGGGGTGGGGACCAGTGAGCCCGACTTCCGTGACCCCTGGACCACCGGGGTGCTGGCGGAGTTCCAGCGGCTGCTGGGGGCGGGTGACGCCCCGGGCGCGGTCGAGCGGTTCCTGGACTTCGCGGCCGGTCCGCGCCGTAGCCTCGCCGAGGTCGGCTCCGCGGTGGTGGACGCCCTGCGGGCCATGGTCTGGCGTACCCTCGCCACACCCGGCGTGGGCGGGGGTACGCGGCCGACGCCGGTGTCCCGGACCTGGGAGCGGCTGTCGGAGATCACCGTGCCGGTGCTCGCCGTCAACGGCGGGATCGACTCGGAGGACCATCTGCGGATGGCGGGACGCCTGGTGCGTGAGGTGCCGGACGGGCGGACGGCGGTGGTCGAGCGGACCGCCCACTATCCGAACATGGAACGGCCGGAGGTCTTCGACGCGATCCTCGCGGAGTTCCTGGAGGGTCTTCCCCCGGTCGGCTGAGGCGAGGCGGGAGCCCCCGCGTGGCCGGGAGCCCCGCGTGGCAGGGAGCCCCCGGGCGGCCGGGGGCTCAGGCGGCGGGCCTGCCCGGCTGGTCGTGCGTCGCGCAGTGGATGCCTCCGCCGCCCGAGGCGATCGTGTCGATCACGATCGGCACGACATCCCGGTCGGGGAAGTGCTCCTGGAGGATTCCCCGGGCGCGGCCGTCCGCCTTCCGGTCGCCGAACCTGGGCAGGAACACCGCGTCGTTGGCGATGTAGAAGTTGGCGTACGAGGAGAGGAAGTCATCGCCCTCGCCCTCGATCCGGTCCGGATCGGGCTGGGGCAGGTCGATGATCTCGAAGCGTCGGCCACGGGCGTCGGTCGTCCGGGACAGGACCGACTTCGCCTGGTCGGCGGAGCGGGACCAGGAGTCCGGCGGGGTGCCGGGGTGCGCGCGGTCCAGCAGGACCACACCGGGCTCGGTGAAGCGTACGAGGCTGTCCACATGCGCGTCGGTGATGTCCTGCCCCCGCACACCGGCCAGCCAGATCACCTTCTCGACGCCCAGGCTCCGCTTCAGCTCCGCCTCGATGGTGTCGCGCGACTTCCCCGGATTGCGGTTGTCGTTGACGATCGAGCTCTCGGTGATCAGCAGGGTGCCCTCGCCATCGCACTCGAAGGAGCCGCCCTCCGAGACGAGGGGCGCCTGGATCCGGGGGATCCGGTACTCCTGGAGCAGCCGCCGGCCGACCCGAGCGTCGTTGGTGTGCTCCTGTTTGCCGCCCCAGCCGTTGAAGTTGAAGTCGACCCCGATCACCTTGCCCTCCTCCTCGACGAAGACGGGGACGGTGTCACGGGCCCAGAGGTCGTCGACGGCCAGCGGGATGACCTCGACCTGGGAGCCGCAGGCGCGCTGGGCGGCGGCCACCTGGGCGGGCCGCGCCATCATCACGACCTCCTCGTACTCGCCGATCGCCCGCGCGATCCGCGCGATGTCCTGGCGTACGTACCGCAGGTCCTCCTCCCACACCCCGGCGGCCAGGGCGGGCCAGGCCATGAACGTACGGGTGTGGCTCTCCCACTCCGCGCCCAGCCGCCGCTTCCGGCCGGCCGGGGAGGGCTCCGGGGGGCGGGAGGCCGCGCCGGACCGCGCGGTGAGTTCGGCGGGCTTGGCGGGTCCGCAGGCCGCGGCGCCGAAGGTGAGGGCGCCGAGCCCGCCGAGCGCGCGCAGGACGGTCCGGCGGGTGGTCCGACGGGTGGGGCGGAAGAAGGACACGGGAACTCCGTTCGTGGGCTGGCCGGGCACATGCCTCCGGCCGGGAGCGACGCGGGCGGACGGGCCCTGTGCTCCCTGGGGACAACGGTGCGCTTTCCGCCGCGTGAACGACCGGTACGGGGCGGGGAAGCGATGCGGCCGTGTCCTCACTCTGACACTGACTGAATTTTCAGTCAAATGAGGAGGTGGTGTCACTGGCGCAGGATCCTGGGTTCTCCTGTCGAGCGCTTGATGGCGGCGATATCGGGTGAAAGTGAGATCCACCCAGGTGGAATCTGCTGGATCTGCCGGAATCCTGGACTGAAAAAGTAGTCAGGATCTTGAGGAGCTGCTTCGGGAGGTGGGCCAGAGCGCCCCGGCCCGCCTCCCAGGACGGTTCTCCCTGGTGGCGGCCGCCCCTGGCCGGGACACACCGTGTGCGCCGCGGCCGAAACGCCCGGGTAGGGTGCGGGTCATGGCGTCACGCAGCACTCAGATCCTCGAAGCGGCCGCCCGGGTGATCGCCCGGCGCGGGGTCCGCGGACTGCGGGTGGAGGAGCTGGCGGCCGAGGCCGGTGTGTCCACCGCCCTGATCTACTACCACTTCAAGGACCGCACCGGGGTGCTGCGCCAGACCCTGGAGTACATCAACGACCGTGCCGAGCGCTACACCACCGGGCGTGACCCGGACGCCCCGCCGCCCACCGCCCGCGAGGAGCTGGAGGAGGCCCTGCTGCTGGAGCTCCAGGACACCGCGGAGGTACGGGAGAACAGCTCGGCCTGGGGCGAACTGAGGGCGAGCGCCGTCTTCGACGAGGTGCTGCGGGAGGACCTGGCCAAGGCCACGCTGGTCTGGGTCCAGGAGATCGCCGCGCTGCTGGGCCGGGTGGAGCCGCTGGCACCGGCCTCGGCTCTCGCCGACGCCGCCGAACGGCTGACCGCGCTCCTGGAGGGGCTGAGTGTCCGCTGGCTGAGCGGAGGCGTCCGGATCGGTCACGCGCGGCAGTTGATGCGCGGGGCGATCGACGCCGAACTGGCCGGGCTCCAGCGGGACTGACGCCCGCTGGGATCGGCGCCCGCTGGGATCAGCGCCTGCTGGGATCGGCGCCTGCTGGGACCGGGCGCGTACGCACCTCGACGCCTTCCGCCCGCGCGGGTCGCCCGGCATCCGCCGCGCTGACGCGATGGACCTCGCCACCGGACCCGCCGTGGCCCAGACCGCCGGTCGAAAATCTGTTTGACCGACTCGAAGGGGTCTTCTAAGTTGCTCCAGCGACCCTGGACCGGCGCGGCGGCCGACGCGCCGGGCACGTTCGGGGTGCTTCGAGGGCAGGGCGCGCCAACGCCCTTCCTCCTGTGCTGACATGACCGAGCGAAGGGTGTTCCTCTGATGACCGGCGGCACCGCCTGATGGCTGACGGCACACTGGCGCCGCCCGGGAAGCCCCAGGACGGCCTCTTCTCCCGGCCCTACGCGGTGGCGACCATCTGCTTCTCCGCCACCATGTTCCTCACCGGGTTCGCCGCGCTCGCGGTGGTGCCCACCCTGCCCACGGCGGCCAGAGAACTCGACGGCGTCTCCCTGTTCCCGCTGGTGGCGGGGTCCTTCGTGGCGGCGAGCCTGCTCGGGGGCGTCCTCGGCGGCAACTGGGCGGACCGGGCCGGAGCCCGCCGTCCCCTCGCGGCGGGCATGGCGCTGACCGTCGTGACCCTGCTCGTCGCCGCCTCCAGCACCACCATCTGGCAACTCGTCGCCGGACGGTTCCTGGACGGTCTCGCCGCCGGGATGGTCGCGGTCTCCATCAACACCGCGATCGGCGAGGCGTACCCGGACCGGCTGCGCCCGCGCGCCATGGCCCTGATGAGCACCAGCTGGGTCATCCCGTCCCTGACCGGACCCCCGCTGGCCGGGCTGGTCACCGAGTGGTGGTCCTGGCGGGCCGTGTTCTACGTCCTCGCCGCTCTGACCGTGCTGCCCTCACTCGCGCTGGTGGTCGTGGTGCGCAAGCGCGCCTGGGCGGGCGGCGACGCCCCGGTGGACGAGAAGGCGCCGCGCCCGGCGCTGTTCACCGCGGCCGTGGTGAGCGTCGGCGCGGCCCTCGGGCAGTACGGTGTCTCCGGCTGGAGCCCGCAGCACGGGATCTTCGCGCTCGGGGCGCTCGCCCTCCTGGCGGTCCTGGCGCCCCGGCTGCTGCCCCCGGGCACCTGGCGCGCCGCCCGGGGACTGCCCGCCACCGTGCTGCTGCGCGGCATGGGTTCGGGCACCTTCTTCACCATCGAGGCGTTCGTCCCCCTGATGCTCATCGACGCACGCGGGGCACCCGCCGTGACGGTGGGACTCTTCTTCACGGGCGCCGCGGTGATCTGGGCCGCCGCCTCCTTCGTCCAGGGGCGGCTGCTGGAGCACTGGCCCCGGCACCGGCTGGTCGCCATCGGCTCGGTGCTGCTGGCGCTGGCGGTGGCCATCGCCGTCGTCGGCACCCTGCCCGAGGTGCCCCGGCTCACCGCGGGCGCCGCCATGCTGGTGGCCGCCGCGGGCATGGGCGTGCTGGAGCCGTCCCTGGTCGTGCTGTCGCTCTCCCACAGCCCGCCGGGCCGACGGGGTTACGCCAGCGGGGCGATGCAGACCACGATGAACCTGGGTCAGATCACCGTCCTCGGTCTCTTCGCGGCCGCGCTGAATGTGGGCCTCGCCGCCGGGGTCGACGATATGACCGGTTACGCCCTCGCCTTCGCGCTGCTGCTCGTACCGGGCTCGCTGCCCTTGCTGCTCTCCGGGCGGGTCCGCGCCGGGTGAGCCCGCGCCCGCCCGGTCAGGTGCCGGTGCGGGCGGCTCCGTATCCGTCCGGGGGCTCCGTGGGGGAGGGGCGCCGGGCGTTCCCCTCGTACGGATCGGGGGCGTTCTCCTCGTACGGCCTCAGCGCGGTCGGTACGCGCGGAGGAAGGTCCGCACGCCCTCGACGATCAGCGGCCGCACCCGGGAGTCCGCCGCGGCGTTCGCGGAACCGAGCCGGTCCAGCGCGACACCGAAGGTCAGCGCGGTGAACTGGTCGGCCGCGAGCCGGGGGTCGGGAGCGTCGAGCAGCCCGGCCGTGGTGAGGGCGGCGAACCGTGCGGCGATCACCTCGTCGGGGGTGTCGGCCATGGGGTTGTAGCCCCGGTGCGGCAGATGACCGGACTCCGCCCCGACCAGCCGCCGCAGGGTCGCGTACTCCGCCGAGTCGAGCATGTCGGTCGCGATCCGCATCGAGAACGTGACCAGCGCTTCCTCGAGTTCGGCGTCCCGGGTGACGTCACTGAGGGTCTCGTCGAGGGTGCGCCGGATGGTGGTGACCAGGGACTGGCCCACCGCGTCGACGACCGCGCGCAGCAGGGTCCGCTTGTCGCCGAAGTAGTCGTAGACCGTCCGCTTGGACACTCCCGCGCGGGCGGCGACCGCGTCGACGCTGGACCGGTCGAACCCGTCGGCGAGGAAGAGTTCGCGGGCTGCCGTGAGGATGGCGGCCCGCTTCGGGGTGGCTCCCTCGCGCAGGGGCTTCGTGGTCGTCTTCGTGGTCGGCATGGTCCTATCGTAGCCGTCCTACACTGCACGGTGTAGTGTAATTTCTGTTGCGGGCGAGCCATGGGTGTCCCCGCGCCGGACGGCCGCGGCCCCGGTTGAGGAACCCCCCTGCCTGGGGCGGCGCGTCACGCGTACGGCCGGACCGATCCGCGCCCGGCCATGACGGAAAGGGCCTGTATGACCGAGACTCTGGCTCCCCCGGTCCGCGCCGGGAAGGCCGCCGTCGGCGCCCTCGGCGCGCTGGCGGTCGCCACCGGCGCCCTGGAGTCGGTGGTGACACCGACACTCCCGCTGCTCCAGCGCGAACTGGACATGAGCCCCGCCGAAGGCGCGTTGCTCAGCATCGTCCTCCTCGTCACCGGCGCGCTCATCACCCCGGTCGCGGGCTCGTTAGGCGACCGCTACGGCGGGAAACGGGTCCTGATCCGGCTGATGGCGGTGGTGTGCGCCGGTGGTCTGGTCTCCGCCCTGGCACCGAACCTGCCGGTGCTGCTGCTCGGTCAGATACTCCAGGGCGCGATGGTGGGCGCGCTGCCCCTGTCCTTCATCCTGGTGCGCGAACACCTCCCGGCCAGGGCGTCCCAGGTGGCCATCGGCACGGTCAGCGGACTGTTCGTGGGCGGCGGGATGGCGGGGACGCTCGCGGCCGGGCCGGTGGCCGAAGGGCTCTCCCGGCACTGGATGTTCGCGCTGCCGACGATCGCGGTCATCGGGTCGACCCTGCTGGTCAACGCCCTGCTACCGGACGATCCGCCGGGCCGTCCCCAGGGGTACGGCGTCGACTGGCCCGGTCTGGCCCTGCTGAGCGGGACGCTGGTCACGCTGATGCTCGTCCTCGCGCTGGCGCCCGACATCGGCGCGCGGCCCCTCGTACTGCTCGCCCTCGTGCTGGTCCTGGCCGCCCTCGCGACCGGATGGGTCGCCGTGGAGCGCCGTGCGCCCGCGCCGATGGTCGATCCGCGCCTGCTGGCACGCCCTGCGGTGTGGAGGTCGTGCGTACTGACGTTCACCCTGTGCGCCGGTACCGCGATGGCGGTGCATCTCATCCCGCAGCTGTTCGCGGTGGACGGTGAAGCCCATGGCTTCGGGGCCGGTGCCACCGAGATCGGGTTCTTCCTGCTGCCCGGCGCCGTGGCCGCCTCGCTGGCGGGGCCGCTGAGCGGGATCGGGGTCCGGCGCCTCGGTTCGCGCGCCGTGGTCACCGGCGGGGCCGTCCTCATGACCGCCGCCCTGTTCGCCCTGGCGGCCGCCCACACCGAGGTCTGGCACCTCGTCGTCGCCAAGGCGCTGATCGCGCTCGCCAACGGCCTGTGTGTGACGGCGTTGGTGACCGGCACCGCGATGGCCGTCGACCGGCGTGAGACGGGCATCGCCACCGGCCTGGTCCTGGTGACGCGTGTGGTCGGCTACGCCGTGGGGGTGCAGATCAGCGGGGCGATCCTCACCGCCGCCACCCCCTCCGGGTCCGATGTCCCGGCCGCGTCGGCCTTCATCACCGGCTTCGTCATCGCGGGCGCCCTCACGGCGCTCTCCCTGCCCGTCGCCCGCACCCTGACCAGAGGAGCCATGAAATGACCCGTACCGACGCGGTGCGAGACAGCCGTACGGCGCCGCGCACCGTCCTGATATCCGGGGCCGGTGTCGCGGGGACCGCCCTCGCGTACTGGTTGGACCGCTACGGGTTCGCCGTCACGGTGGTGGAGAAGGCGGGCGCGCCGCGGAACGGCGGGTACCCCGTCGACATCCGCGGCACCGCACGGGAGGTCGTCCGCAGGATGGGCATCCTGCCGCGCCTCCAGGGCGCGCATATCGAGCTGCGCGCGCTGACCTTCCTCGAAGGGGACGGCGACGAGGTGGCCTCGGTCGACCCGCACCTCGTCACCGGCGGGGTCGCCGGAGACCTGGAGGTACGGCGCGGAGAGCTGACCGAGGCCCTGTACACCGCCGTCCGTGACGACGTGGAGTTCGTGTTCGGCGACTCCGTCGCGACCCTGGACCAGTCCGGTCACGGGGCCGACGTCACCTTCCACGGCGGCGGTACGCGGACGTTCGACATGGTGATCGGCGCGGACGGGCTGCACTCCCGCACCCGGGCGTCCGTGTTCGGACCGGAGGAGCAATTCCACCGCTACCTCGGCTACCGCTTCGCCGGGTTCACCCTGCCCGCCCCCCTCGGCCGCTGCCGCGAGGTGGTGCTGTGGAACGCCCCCGGCCGGGCCGCCGCCCTCTACTCCGTGGGGGACGGCGACGCGGTCCACGCCCTCCTGACCTTCGCCCACCCGGAGCCGTCGTACGAGGTGTCCCGTCACCCGCAGGCCCAGCGGGACCTGGTCGCCTCGGTCTTCGCCGACGCGGGATGGGAGCTCCCCGGCCTGCTCGCCGCCCTGCGCGACGCGGACGACCTGTACGCCGACACCGTCGGCCAGATCCGTATGCCCCGCTGGTCCCGGGGCAGGGTCGCGCTGGTGGGCGACGCCGCGTACGCGCCCTCGTTCCTCACCGGACAGGGCACCAGCCTCGCGCTCGTCGGCGCGTATATGCTCGCCGGTTCCCTCGCCGACCGGGACCACACCGCCGGGTTCGCCGCCTACGAACGGACCACCCGCGCGTTCGTGACCGCGAACCAGGACCTGGTCCGGGAGGGCGGCGCCGCGCTCGTCCCGGCCACCGCGCGGGACCTGGAGCGGCGCAACGCCCGACTGCGCGGGCTCGGCGCCCGGCCCGCCACGGCGGGAACCGCGGCCCACGCGGCCCTCACCCTGCCGGAGTTCACCTCCGCGAGCGACGCCGGGAGCGCGGGGCGCGGGTGTCAGGACGGCCGGTGCCAGGAGGTCTCGTAGTACGCCACGCGCTCGTCGGCCGAGACCCGGCGCATCCCCGCCGACACCATCACGCGGTGCGAGGCCGGGTTGTCGTGGTCGGCGTCGCCCCGCACCCGGGTGAAGCCGCGCTCGCGGGCGGAGGCCAGGACGGCGCGCAGGGCCTCGGCGGCGTAGCCCCGGCCACGGGCCGAGGGGATCAGCCCATAGCCGACCGTGAGGGCTCCGCACGGGTCGGCGGGGCCGTGGAAACCGACCCCGCCGATCGCCGACCCGTCCGCGCGGTGGCGGATCTCGTAGACCCCCGGATGCTCCCCGGGGTGGTCCAGCAGGCGCCGCGCCGCCGTGATGTCGCCGTCCAGGGGATAGCCGGGTGCCCAGCGGCTCCCCGGTGCCGGGGCGCGGGCGATCAGCGCCATGACGTCGGCGACGGTCAGCGGACGCAGGGTGAGCCGGGGTGTCATGAGGTCGTCCATGGGGCCGTGGGTAGCACGGTGGGCGGCGGGGCGCACCCGGGTTTCGGCCGCCGCCGCTCATGCCGATGGCACCGGCCCCCGCGGGGACCGGTGCCATCGATCAGGTGGTACGGGAGTGCTGCCCGGCCGTCAGCGCCGGTGCGGACGAGGATGGTGTCCGGTTGTCAGCGCCGACATGTACGGGAGTGCTGCGGGTCGGCAGCACTGGCGCGTACGGGGGAGGTGTCCGGTCGTCAGCGCTGGCGCGCCGCGTCCTTGACCTTGCCCGTCAGCAGCGGGCCCTTCACCTTGTCGCCGTTCTCGTCGTAGGTGTACACCCGCATCCGCAGGGACTCCTCCGACTCGGCCAGGGTGTCGGTGATGGTGGGCACGGACACCTCGGTGCTCTTCGTGCCCGGCTCGATGTAGGTCCACACAGAGCTGTCACCGTCGGAGAGCGGCCGGACCGGGTCGGGCTCGCCGATGTGCTCGGCCAGCCAGTTCGCGTCGACGTCCTTCGTCGACAGCTCGGTGCCCTCGCGCACCGGCAGCAGCGCGAACGCCGCCTCCACATAGGTGTCGGCGGGCCGGGAGAGCGTGGCCTTCCAGGTGAGCTTCTGGCCCTCGGTGACCGAGTCGGCGACCGGGGTCACGGTGATGGTCGGCTTGGCGTCGTCGTTCTGGACGAGCACCCCGCCGGTGGCGCCGCCGATCGCCGTGCCGGTGACGGCCTTGGCCGCGACCTCGTGCAGAAGGTCGTAGTTGTAGCGGTTGTTGCCCTTGACCGCGATCGACACGTCCACGGGGGCGCCCGCCCGGACGGCCACCGTGCGGACCGTGCTCTTGTACGTCGCCGGGTCCATCACCGCCAGCTTGACCGTGCCGGTGCCCTTGCCGGTGACCTTCACCGGCACCGTGTAGGTACGGGTGCCGGAGTCGCCCTCCCGCACCGCGAGCTGGCCGATGTCGACGCGCGGGAGCGTGCCGGGGCGCACCGCCGCGGTGCCCGGGCGCCAGCCCGAGGCGTCCACCAGCCAGAACCGGCCGGAGGTGGTGCGCGGGGTCAGCTCCAGCGCCTTCGCCCGCTTGAGGTCCAGACCGGCGGTGACGGCCGCCTTCAGCGGAACGCGGACCTCACGGGCCCAGTGGGCGGTCGTGATGTCGGTGCCGGGAAGGCCGTCGACGGTGACCTGACCGAGCTTCGCCCGCTTGCCGGACGCGTCCGTCAGGGCCACGTCGAGCTGGGTGCCCCGGGTGTTCGGCGGCACGATCACCCGCAGCGCGAGCGAGTCCGAGCCGGCCAGGGAGAAGGAGCGCTGGGGCGTCAGCGTGACCGGGGTGCCCGGCTTCGTCCAGCGGGCCAGGACCGCGTTGCGGCCCGGCTCGTCGGAGACACCGCCCCAGGACGCGAAGTGCGGCGACAGACCGGACTCGGACCGCTTGAGGCAGGCCCGCGCGTTGCTGGACGTGATCTGCTCGCACACCCGGGCGTTCGTCACCGTGAGGGGACCGTCCGGCGAGATCGCCGGGGTGCGGTGCCCGCCGACGGCGTGGGTGTACACCCGGGCCTTGCCCGCCGAGGGGGCGCTGCGGTCCGAGCCGTCGAGGAGCGGACGGACCCGGTCGTCACCCGCGAGGAAGAGCCGCGCGGCGGCGGCGATGTAGGTGGTGCCCGCCTGCTGCTGCTGCCGGGCGGTCAGCCGGGTCTTGGCCTTGGCGGAGCAGACCGCGTCCGGGTTGTCCTCGTCGTCCCAGAAGTCGTCGTTGGCCGGGGCCTCGGCCTGGCCGGGCGTCCACTCGGTGTTGAAGAAGTTGTGGTTCGCGCCGACCATGTAGACCGCGCTGTGCAGGGCGCGGCTCTTGCCCACGCCACGCGTCGCGTCCAGGTACATCTGGCCCTGGAGGTCGCTCACATCGCCGTCACAGCCCGGCAGGATGGTCATGGAGGGGACCCCGTCGGCGGGGTTCTGCCCGAAGATGGTGGGGCCGATCAGGACCGTGCCCCGGATCCGCCACTCCACCGGGCCCCGGTAGCCCTCCTCGGCGGACGGTGGCGGGGAGACACTGTCGAGGGCCGCCCGGTTGACGCCCTCGCCACCACGGGAGTGGCCGACCAGGAGCACCTGGTTCAGGTCGGCGGGGTCGGCGGCGCGCACGGCCTTGGGGGCCTTCGCCGGGTCCTTGCCCCACTGGGCCCAGCGGCCGAGGTGCTGGCGCACCAGGGAGGAGCGGGCCTGCGCCCCCGCGTCGGCGGTCATCGCGTCCTGCGCGTTCACCCCGTTCGCGGAGATGGAGACCGTGACATAGCCCTGCGAGGCGAGGCGCTTCTGGTCGTGCAGATAGCCCCGGTAGCTCGGGATCGCCTTCTGGCCCGTCGGGCACGGCCACTCCATGCCCGGTTCGTCCGAACCCGGCTTGTAGCACGTGGCGTGACGGCCGTGGAGGAAGAGCGCCAGCGGCCGTTTGCCCGGCGCGTCCGTCGGTCCGACGACGGTGGCCTTCATCTCGATCGGCGCGGCGTAACCCGGCAGCTTCACCGACTTCAGGGTGTACTCACCGCTGGTGGTGCGGTACTTCCCCGCGACGCCCGGATCGACCGGGTTCGGCGGCAGCGGGTCCTGCGGCACGGCCGCGGCCGGTGCGCGCCGCTGGCCGGGCGCCTGGTCCGCCCCCGCGGCGTCCAGCCGTCGCTGACCGGCGACCACCTGGAGCTCGCTCACCGCGCCGACCTTCACCCCGGCGAGGCTCAGCCGGAAGGTGCGGTGGTCCTCGGAGGCGGCCGGGAAGCCGAGGAAGCGGTCCCCGGAGCGGAACTCGACCCGGGAGGCGCCCATGCCCACCGCTTCCGGGGAACTCCAGACCAGCTCGCCGCCGTCGACGCGCCACCCCTTCGGCAACCGCTCGCCGGCGGCCGTGGCCGTTCCGGTGAGCGTGCCGGGTATGGACTCGGTGGCCGGCCGCGCCTGGGCCAGCCCTGGCGCGGCGCCCGCCGTCAGCGCGACGGCCGCCAGGGCGGCCGTGAGCGCGCGTGAGGCCATTCTCACGATGGTTGTCTCCTCGCTGATGTCGATGGATGTGCCGGGGCGCCCCGGTGTGCGCGGGGGCGCCTTTCCGTACCGGGAGATGGCGCCCCGGCATGATCGGTTGCCTCCGCGCATGAACCGGTCACCATGCGGCTGATCTGCGAGAAGGCGCGTGCCCGCGGCGCCGTGCGGGCTCCGCCGCCGCCGTCCGCCGTGACCCGCGCGCCCCCGGTTCCCTCCGCTTGGAGCCTCTTGGGCGGCCTTGCCTCCCTCCGCTTGGCGGGCCGGGCCAGGTGTGGCCGGGGACGGTGTGTGTGGCGTGGTCTTCCGCGGCCGGATGGTGTCGCCGTTCCGTGTCCGGACAGCACCAGCGCTCGTCATGGCGCGAACGCGCCCCTCATGACGCCCGAAACCGGCCCCCTGTGTGGCGTTGACGGGGCGAGCGCGCGGCGCCTTCATGGTGATGTACCGCCATCGGGGGCGAGGGAGGGGCGCGGCGTCATCCCGCCGCCGGGTCCGCCCGGGATGAGGGACACAGGCGGCGGGCGTCCCGGACAATGTGACCGGGGCGCCCCCACCGCGGCCCGCCCCCGTCACAAGGGAGTTGAACCGAGCGCATGAAGGCCCACTTATCCCCTCGTACCCCGGCCGTGGACGTCCCGGGCGGCAGACCTCGCCGGCGTATGTGGCGGCGGACCCGCCGGATCGCCGAAGCGCTGGCGCTGCCCCGGCCGTTCACCTCCGAGTCCTTCATCGCCGCGCTCGCCGAGCGGCGGGGCAGGCCCATCGAGGTGCTCCCCGTCGATGTGGGGCACACCCTGCCCTGCGGGCTGCTGATGACCACCGACCGCGCCGACTACATCCTCTGCGCCGCCGACACCACCGCCTTCCACCGCCAGCACATCCTGCTGCACGAGGCCGCGCACCTGTTGTGCGGGCACGACCGCAGGGCGGGGGAGACCGTGTACGCGTCGGCCCACCGGGCGCTGCTGCCCGGGCTCTCCGACGCGCTGGTGCGCCGGGTGCTGGGCCGGACCGTCTACTCCGAACCGCAGGAGCGCGAGGCGGAGCTGCTGGCCTCGCTGATCCTGCACCGCGCGGCCCGCGACGGGGCGCGGCCGAGCTGGGACGGCCCGGAGCACGGTGAGGCGGGCTGGCTCGTCGGCGCCGTGGTACCCGGCGATGGGTGAGGTCCTCGCCTACCTCCCGACCGTCCTCGCCCTCGGGTTCGGCGGGTACCAGCTGACGGTGGCGCGGCGCGGTGGCGCGGCGCCCGCCGTCCGGCTGCTCGGCTGGTTCGGCGTCGCCATGGGCACCGGCATGATGCTGCTCGCGCCGACCACCGTGGACGCCGCGCACCGGGTGGTCCCCGCCGTGGTCCCCGCCCTCCACCTCGGGGGCCGGCTCCTGGAGATGGTCGCCCTGGCGTTTCTGCCCGCCGCGGCGGGCCATCTGGCCTCGCGGGGCCGGTGGACCGTCGGCCCGCGCCGGCTCGCGTGGATCACCGGCGGCGCGCTGCTGGTCTGCGCGGGCCTCTTCACCGCCGCCTGGCCCCGCGCGTTCGACGGCGGTCTGGTGCCCGCGCCGGGACGGTGGCCGCTGCTCGCCGCCTCGGGCGCGGTGTTCACCACGTACACGCTCGTCTGTCTGGCGCTGTTCGCGCTGCCCGTCCATGTCCGGGTGAACGGTCTCGAACCCGGGCCGCTCCGGCTCGGCCTGCGGCTGATCAGCGCCGCCGCCGTGGTCGGGGCGCTCTGGGGCGCCTGGGGGTACGAGGCGGTTATCGAGGTCGTCCGGGGACACCGCCAGGTGGCGGGGCTCCAGCCGGTCGGCGTGACCCTGGGCACGTGCACGCTGGTGCTGGCCGTGCTCGGCGCCACCGCCGCACGGTGGCGCCCCGCCGTCGCCGCGCCCGCCCGCTGGGTCCGGCTCTACCGCGACTTCCGGGCGCTGGAGCCGCTCTGGTCCGCGATGCACGCGGTCGTACCCGACGCCGTGCTGGGCGTCTCGTGGCGGGAGGCGGGGCCGATCGCGCCGGGGCTCGCGGAGTTCGCGCTCTACCGCAGGGTGGTCGAGATCCGCGACGGCTATCTCACGCTGCGCCCGTACGTCGACCCCCGGGCCCATCTCTGGGTCGAGGTCGCGCTGAGGCGCTACCCCGACTCCCCGTCCTGTGAGCGGGCCACGGTCGAGGCCGCCACCCTCGCGGCGGCGCTGGAGGCCGCGCGCGCCGGACGCCGCTACGGGGACCGCGCGGGCCCCGCGCCCGTCTCGTCCCCCGCCGGGGACACCATGGACGCGGAGGCCGCCTGGCTGATCCATGTCTCCGCCGCCTTCGCCCGCGCCTGCGCGGTGGAGGACACCCGGCGCCAGGCGCGCAAGGAGTTCGCGCGCCCATGACGGCCGGGACATGGGCGCCATGGCCGTCATGGACGCGCGCCGGGCGCGTACGTACGGCGGGCGAGCCCGTCGACCCGCCCGCGGGGGGCGGGTACGGAGG
>NZ_JBHVHF010000011.1:0-61740 GCF_042800315.1 Streptomyces sp. NPDC057638 | reverse complement strand
GTGCGGGGCGGTCCGGTCGACCGCCGCACCGCCCGGGGGCTCAGCCCAGCAGTTCCCTCAGCGCGATGTTCAGCTCCAGGACGTTGACCCGGGGCTCGCCGATGAAGCCGAGGATCCGGCCGTCGGTGTGCTTCTCCACCAGCTTCTCCACCCGGTCCGCGTCGAGCTGGTTGCGCTCGGCGACCCGGTGGATCTGGAGCCTCGCGTACTCCGGTGAGATATGCGGGTCCAGGCCGGAGCCGGAGGAGGTGACCGCGTCGGCCGGGACATCGGCGGGGCTGACCCGGTAGGTCGCGGTGGAGTTGTCCGCCACCACGGCGGCCTTGGCGTCCTTGACCCACTGGAGCAGTTCCTCGTTGTCGCCGGAGCGGTTGGTGGCTCCGGAGAGGATGAGGCTGTACTGGGTGTTGACGCTGTTACTGCCCAGACCGCCCGCCGGGCGCCCGTGGAACCAGCGCGGATCGGGCCGGGCGGCCTCGTCGGGGTCATCCGGGTTCTGCTTCGGCAGGTGGTAGCTCTGCCCGATCAGGGAGGAGCCGACGACCTTGCCGTCGGAGGTGATCTCCGAGCCGTTGGCCTTGTCCCGGAAGAGGGTCTGGGCGACCCCGGTGACGGCGAGCGGGTAGAGGACGCCGCAGACGACCGTGAGGACGAGCAGGGCGCGCAGGGCCGCCGCGAGCAGTCGGCCCGAGTTGCGTACAGAGGTGTTCATGGTCGTCACCCGATGCCAGGGATGAGGGAGATGAGCAGGTCGATGAGTTTGATGCCGATGAACGGGGCGATCAGACCGCCCAGTCCGTAGACCGCGAGGTTGCGGCGGAGCATGGTGTCGGCGCTGCTGGGCCGGTAGCGGACGCCCTTGAGGGCGAGCGGCACCAGCGCCACGATGATCAGCGCGTTGAAGATGACCGCCGAGAGGATCGCGGACTCCGGCGAGGACAGCGCCATGATGTTGAGCTTGTCCAGGCCCGGATAGGCCACCGTGAACATCGCGGGGATGATCGCGAAGTACTTCGCCACGTCGTTGGCGATGGAGAAGGTGGTCAGGGCGCCCCGGGTGATGAGGAGCTGTTTGCCGATCTCCACGATCTCGATCAGCTTGGTCGGGTCGGAGTCGAGGTCGACCATGTTCCCGGCCTCCTTGGCGGCGGAGGTGCCGGTGTTCATCGCCACGCCCACATCCGCCTGGGCCAGTGCCGGGGCGTCGTTGGTGCCGTCGCCGGTCATCGCGACCAGCTTGCCGCCCGCCTGCTCCCGCTTGATGAGGGCCATCTTGTCCTCGGGGGTGGCCTCGGCGAGGAAGTCGTCGACGCCCGCCTCCTCGGCGATGGCCCGCGCGGTGAGCGGGTTGTCACCGGTGATCATGACGGTCTTGATGCCCATCCGGCGCAGTTCGTCGAACCGCTCCCGCATGCCGTCCTTGACCACGTCCTTGAGGTGGATCACCCCCAGCACCCGGGCGCCGTCGGTGTCCTCCACGGCGACCAGCAGCGGGGTGCCGCCCGCCTCGGCGATCTCGTCGGTGATCCGGTCGGCGTCGGCGGAGACGGTGCCGCCGCGCTCGGTGACCCAGGCGGCGACGGAGCCCGTGGCGCCCTTGCGGACCAGGCGGCCGTCGATGTCGACGCCGGACATCCGGGTCTGGGCGGTGAAGGCGATCCACTCGGCGCCGGTGAGATCGCTCTGGTGGCGCTCGGCCCGTCCGTACCGCTCCTTGGCGAGGGCGACGACGGAACGGCCCTCGGGGGTCTCGTCGGCGAGGGAGGAGAGCTGGGCCGCCTCCGCCAGTTCGTCCGCGCCGACGCCGGAGACGGGCACGAACGCGGCGGCCTGGCGGTTGCCGTAGGTGATGGTGCCGGTCTTGTCGAGCAGCAGGGTGGAGACATCGCCCGCCGCCTCGACGGCGCGCCCGGACATCGCCAGGACGTTGCGCTGCACCAGCCGGTCCATGCCCGCGATCCCGATCGCGGAGAGCAGCGCGCCGATGGTGGTGGGGATCAGACAGACCAGCAGCGCGGCGAGCACGATCAGCGAGGTCTGCTCATCGGCCCCGGCGTAGCCGGCGAACGGCTTGAGGGTGACGACCGCCAGCAGGAAGACGATGGTGAGCGAGGCGAGCAGGATGTTCAGCGCGATCTCGTTGGGCGTCTTCTGCCGGGCGGCGCCCTCCACCAGGTTGATCATCCGGTCGATGAAGGTCTCACCGGGCTTGGTGGTGATCTTGATGACGATCCGGTCGGAGAGGACCTTCGTGCCCCCGGTCACCGCGCTGCGGTCACCGCCGGACTCCCGGATCACGGGCGCGGACTCGCCGGTGATCGCGGACTCGTCGACGGAGGCGACGCCCTCGACCACATCCCCGTCACCGGGGATGACGTCCCCGGCCTCACAGACCACCAGGTCGCCGACGCGCAGTTCCGTGCCCGGCACCCGCTCCTCGGCGTCGCCCGCCAGCCGGCGGGCGACGGTGTCGGTCTTGGCCTTGCGCAGGGTGTCGGCCTGGGCCTTGCCCCGGCCCTCGGCGACGGCCTCCGCCAGATTGGCGAAGATCGTGGTCAGCCAGAGCCAGACGGTGATCGCCCAGCCGAACCAGTCACCGGGGTCGGTCAGCGCCAGACCGGTCGTGACGACCGAGCCGATCAGCACGACGAACATCACCGGGGACTTGACCATCACCCGCGGGTCGAGCTTGCGCAGCGCGTCGGGGAAGGACTTCAGCAGCAGTGCGGGGTCGAACAGCCCCGCGCCGACCCGGCCGCCCTCGCCCGGCCCGCCGCTGACGGGCGGCTGGGCGTGCGGGGGCCGGGTGGGGGTTATCGTGCTCATGACGCGAGCCCTTCGGCGAGCGGTCCCAGCGCCAGCGCCGGGAAGTAGGTCAGACCGGTGATGATGAGGATGGTGCCGACGAGCAGGCCCGCGAAGAGCGGCTTCTCGGTCCGCAGCGTCCCGGACGTGGCGGGCACCGGCCGCTGCTCGGCCAGCGAGCCCGCCAGCGCGAGGACGAAGACCATCGGCAGGAACCGCCCCAGCAGCATCGCGATGCCGATGGTGGTGTTGAACCACTGGGTGTCGGCGTTGAGGCCCGCGAAGGCGGAACCGTTGTTGTTGGCGCCCGAGGTGTAGGCGTAGAGGATCTCGGAGAAGCCGTGGGCGCCCGCGTTCGTCATCGAGTCGCCCGGGGTGTCCAGCGCCATCGCCGCGGCGGTGAAGCCGAGCACCAGGGCCGGGGTGACCAGGATGTAGCAGGCGGCGAACTTGATCTCCCGGGTGCCGATCTTCTTGCCCAGGTACTCGGGGGTGCGCCCCACCATGAGGCCCGCGATGAAGACCGCGATGACGGCCATCACCAGCATCCCGTAGAGACCGGAGCCGACCCCGCCGGGCGCGATCTCGCCGAGCTGCATCCCCAGCATGGTGATGCCGCCGCCGAAGCCGGTGTAGGAGGAGTGGAAGGAGTTGACCGCGCCGGTGGAGGTGAGCGTGGTCGCCACGGCGAAGATCGACGAGCCGCCGATGCCGAACCGGGTCTCCTTGCCCTCCATCGCGCCGCCCGCGGCCTCGAACGCCGGGCCGTTGCCCGCGAACTCGGTCCACATCATCAGGGCGGTGAAGCCGACCCAGATCAGGGCCATGGTGCCGAGGATGGCGTACCCCTGACGGACATTGCCGACCATCCGGCCGAAGGCCCGGGTCAGCGAGAAGGGGATCACCAGGATCAGGAAGATCTCCAGGAGGTTGGAGAGTCCGTTGGGGTTCTCGAAGGGGTGGGCGGAGTTGGCGTTGAAGTAGCCGCCGCCGTTGGTGCCCAGCTCCTTGATGGCCTCCTGGGAGGCGACGGCGCCGCCGTTCCACTGCTGCGAGCCGCCGAGGAACTGGCCGACCCCGTGGATCCCCGAGAAGTTCTGGATGGCGCCACAGGCCACCAGCAGCACGGCGGCGACCACGGAGACCGGCACCAGGATCCGCACGGTGCCGCGCACCAGGTCGGCCCAGAAGTTGCCCAGCTCACCCGTACGGGAGCGGGCGAAACCCCGGACCAGCGCGACGGCGACGGCGATACCGACGGCCGCCGAGACGAAGTTCTGTACGGCCAGCCCACCGGTCTGCACCACATGGCCCATGGCCTGCTCGCCGTAGTACGACTGCCAGTTCGTGTTCGCCACGAAGGAGGCGGCGGTGTTGAAGGCCTGGTCCGGGTCGATGGAGGCGAATCCGAGCGAACCCGGCAGCGACCCCTGCACCCGCTGGAGCAGATAGAGGAAGAGGACGCTGACGGCGGAGAAGGCGAGGACCCCACGGAGATAGGCGCTCCAGCGCATCTGTGTGTTCGGGTCCGCGCCGATGGCCTTGTAGATCCACTTCTCGACCCGCAGATGGCGGTCGGAGGAGTAGACCCGGGCCATGTAGTCACCCAGGGGGCGGTAGACCAGGGCGAGCGCCACCATCAGCGCCAGCAGCTGGAGCACACCGGCAAGTACGGGACTCATATCCGGGCTAGAACCTCTCCGGGTACACGAGGGCGAGGACGAGATAGCCCAGCAGGGCGACGGCGACGATGAGGCCGATGACGTTCTCGGCGGTCACAGCTTCGTCACCCCCTTGGCGACGAGGGCCACCAGCGCGAAGACCGCGAGGATGGTGGCGACGAAGGCCACATCGGCCATCGTGAACTCCTGAGGATTCGGCCCTGTGCGGACCTGGTGGTTTGGGACGTTCCGAGGAAACCTCTTTTCAGACATCCCTCCTCTCTCGTTGACACGTCCCATACGGCCCCGCGCCCCCTCTTGACGCTTCCTGTACGAGTTCCCGTACGCGTGGGCCCGGCCCCACCGGCGGGTTCCGGCCCACCCGGCGGTGGGGCCGCCGTGCTGGTGGGGACGGAGGTGATGCCAGGACGGCCGTGCTGGTGGGGACGGAGGCGGCGCGGGGGCCGCCGCGGGACGCGGGCGCTGGCCGGGCCCACCCGGAGGTGGAGCGGCGCGGGGGCGCGGCGACGCGGGCCCACCCGGAGGTGGACGGCGCGAGCCCACACGGAGGTGGAGCGGCGCGGGCCCACACGGATGGGGCAGGCGCGGGGGCGCGGCGGCGCGGGCCCGGCGAGGATGGAGGCGGCACGGCGGACACCACCCCGCCCCAGGGAGCGGAGCGCCCCCATGAGCGCAGACCCACCCGCGAGCGAAGCGGTCTCCGCCCGCTGCCGTGCCTGGCTCCTCCAGGGCCTGAGTGATCAGAGCGCCCGCCACCCCGGCCCCCACGGCACCCCACCCGCCGAGCACCGTGGCCACCGCTGGTGGCGGGTGATGTGTCTGACGGGGGTGGACTACTTCTCCACCCTGGGCTACCAGCCCGGTATCGCCGCCCTGGCGGCTGGTCTGCTCTCCCCGCTCGCCACGCTGGGGCTGCTCGCGCTCACGCTCGGGGGCGCGCTGCCCGTCTACCGCAGGGTGGCCCGGGAGTCCCCGCACGGCGAGGGGTCGATCGCGATGCTGGAGCGGCTGCTGCCCTGGTGGTCGGGGAAGCTCTTCGTCCTCGTACTCCTCGGGTTCGCGGCGACGGACTTCATCATCACGATCACCCTGTCCGCCGCCGACGCCTCCGCGCATGTGGTGGAGAACCCGTACGCCCCGGCGTGGATCCACGGCACCAACCTCTGGATCACCCTGGTTCTGCTGGGGCTGCTCGGGGCGGTGTTCCTCAAGGGGTTCCGGGAGGCGATCGGGGTCGCGGTGGCGCTGGTGGCGGTCTATCTGGCGCTGAACGTGGTGGTGCTGGCGGC
Source organism: Streptomyces sp. NPDC057638 (assembly GCF_042800315.1). Lineage (NCBI taxonomy): Bacteria > Bacillati > Actinomycetota > Actinomycetes > Kitasatosporales > Streptomycetaceae > Streptomyces > Streptomyces sp. NPDC057638. Next base: position 55,964 of record NZ_JBHVHF010000011.1, on the reverse strand, counting down.
GGCCGCGTACGAGGTCATGACCGCGCCGGTCGTCGTGGACGACTGGTGGCGGGCGCTGACGGCGAGCCACTCCTCGGCCTGGGCGATGATCGGGGTGGCGCTGCTGGTCTTCCCCAAGCTGGCGCTGGGGATGTCGGGCTTCGAGACCGGGGTGGCGGTGATGCCCCAGATCCGGGGCGACCAGGGCGACACCCACGCCCATCCCACCGGGCGGATCCGTGACACCCGCAAGCTGCTGACCACGGCGGCGCTGATCATGAGCGTGTTCCTGTTGCTCTCCAGCCTGGCGACGACGCTGCTGATCCCGCAGGCGGCCTTCCAGCCCGGTGGCCCGGCGAACGGACGGGCGCTGGCCTATCTCGCCCACCGCTATCTGGGAGAGGTCTTCGGCACGGTCTACGACGTGTCCACCATCTGCATCCTCTGGTTCGCCGGGGCCTCGGCGCTGGCCGGGCTGCTCAATCTGGTCCCCCGGTTTCTGCCGCGGTACGGGATGGCACCGGAGTGGACCCGGGCGGTGCGTCCGCTGGTGCTGGTCTTCGTGGCCATCGCGGTGACGGTGACCTGGTACTTCGACGCGAACGTGGACAAGCAGAGCGGCGCCTACGCCACCGGAGTGCTGGTCCTGATGCTGTCGGCGGCCTTCGCCTCCACCGTCGCGGCCCACCGGGCGGGCCACCGGCGCTCCGCGCTGGGGTTCGGCACGATCACGGCGGTCTTCGCCTACACCCTGGTGGCGAACGTGATCGAGCGCCCGGACGGTCTGAAGATCGCGAGCCTGTTCATCCTGGCCATCCTCGCCACCTCCTTCGCCTCCCGGGTCCATCGCGCCTTCGAGCTGCGCGCGGCCGAGGTGGTCTTCGACGAGACGGCCGCCGGGTTCGTCGACCACGCGGCGGCGAAGGGCCCGCTCCGGCTGATCGCCAACGAACCGCAGGAGCACAGCACGGCCGAGTACCGGCTCAAGGAGTACAGCCAGCGGCAGGAGACCCATATCCCCGGCGGCCGCCCGGTGCTCTTCCTGGAGGTCTTCATCCGTGACTCCTCGGAGTTCACCGCCGATCTGCTGGTGCGCGGGGACGAGAAGTACGGGGTGCGGCGGCTGCGGGTGGAGGGCACGACCGTGCCGAACACCATCGCGGCGGTGCTGCTGGCCGTGCGCGACCGTACCGGACGGGTGCCGCACGCGTACTTCACCTGGACGGAGGGGAGCCCGGTGACGCAGTTGCTGAGCTTCCTCGTCTTCGGCGTCGGCGAGGTGGCCCCGGTGACCCGGGAGGTGCTGCGGCGGGCGGAGCCGGATCCGGGACGGCGGCCCCGGGTGCATGTGGGGTGAAGGACCGCCCGGCCCGCCGGAGACCTCCGGGTCCGAGGAGAAGTCGGTTGCCCGAAGGCGATGATCACGGGTGCAATACGCGCCATGATCACCAAACGTCGGCTTCACGGCGGGACGAGCGCACGACGCGGCCCTCGCCACAGCACCCTCCGCGCCCGCCGCACCACCCGGGAGCGCACCGGATGAACGCGACACCATCGCCCGCCGAGGCGGCGCGGACCGCCGGACCCCCCGTCCTGATCGGTGCCCTCGCCCCGCTCACCCGGCCCGGCTGGGTCGAGGCGGGCCGCCATCTGCTCGCGGGCCTCGACCTGGCCGTACGCGAGGTCAACGAGGGCGGCGGGATCACCGGACGGCCCCTGGAACTGGTGGTACGGGACACCGCGGCCGATCCGCACCGGGCGGCGGCCGCCGTCGACGAACTGGCCCACCTGGGTGTGGCCGCCCTGGCGGGCGAGTACCACAGCGTCGTCGCCCGCGCCGCCGCCAGCCGGGCCGACGCCCTCGGCCTGCCGTTCCTCTGCTCGTCGGCGGTGCTCGACGCGCTCACCGACGTACCGACGCGTCAGGTCGCGCGGCTGGCCCCCGCGCAGTCCCACGGCTGGCGGATCTACGCGGACTTCCTGCTCGGCGCGGGCCACGAACGGATCGCCGTGGCGACCGAGCCGAGCCTCTACTGGGCGTCGGGCACCCGGCTGCTGCGGGAGCGCCTCGCGCCTCACGGCGGCACCGTGACCGAACTCGACACGCGCGCCCTCACCCCGGCGGCCGTGTGTGACGCGCTGGCCGAGCAGCGCGCGACGGCCCTGCTGCTCCTGGTCGGCCACCCGGAGCCCGCCGTGCCGCTCGTCCGGTCCGTCCGCCGTGACCCGCGCCTGACCGACGTCATGATCGGCGCTCCCGCCGGGCAGCCGGAGTTCGCCGGCTGGGCGGAAGCGCTGGGCGCCGACGGCGCCGCGATCCCGTTTCTGCGCTATCTGCCCGAGCGTCTGGGCCCCCTCGGCGCCCGCGTCGCGACGGCCCTGCGCGAGCGGCTGGCCGAGCCGCCCTCCTTCGTCGCCTTCGAGGGCTATGACACGATCACGGTCCTCGCCGCGCTGCTCCGCGCCCGGGGCACCGACGGGGCGCGCGGCGACGTGCCCTGGCCGGGCGTCACGGTCGAGGGCACCCGGGGGCGGATCGGGTTCTCCCGGGCGCCGGGTATCAGCGTGTGGCAGTGGTCGTGGGCACCGGTCCAGATCGCCGACCGGGATCCGGCGGCCCTCGACCGTTTCCGGATCCTGCGTACCGGCTGAGTACGGGTGGCGACGCGGCGGCGCGCGGGGGAGGCGCGAAGCCCCCGCCGTCGCTCCCCGGGGACCCGCTGCGGATCACCGGTCACGGGTGCGAGGACGGCTCCGTCAGCCCATGGGCGGCATGTTGGTGCGGCTCAGGCTGACGTAGACGGGCTGGTACGCGGAATTGACATAGCAGTTGGCCAGAGCGGCCCCACGGGAGAGGACGCCGAAGACGATGCCGTTGCCGTCGAGAACGGGCCCGCCGGAATCACCCGAGCAGGCCCGTTCACCATTCGGCCCGTCCAGTTGGGTGCTGTTGAGGGCGACGAACCTGGCCTGCTTGAGCCGAGGCCACCAGCTCGACGACCATCGAGGTCAGCCAGGTCAACCGCATCAAGTGCACGGCCCCCGCCGGGACACCGGCGCCCCTCATCGGGGCGACGGCGCGCAACCACGAGGGCTACGACACCACCAGCTACGCCCCACCGGGGCATCTGCACCTCTATGCCGACCTGCTCCTCACCGCACAGACGGCGGGGGTCTACACCTGCCGCCTGTACGGCTCGACCGGGCTGAAGAACCGGCCGGAGGTCGTCTACCACCTGACGGCGATCGCGAACAACACCTGGCTGGAGGTCACCGACACGGACCAGGTCGGTGCGAACTGGTGGCAGAACACCGCCTGCGAGAGCAGGGACCAGACCGTCCCGGGCGGAGCCTGCACCTACATCGGAGCGACCAACGCCCCCAAGGACGCCTGGGTGTTCTATGACGACGGGACCGTGCGACAGAAGTGGGAGGCACACCCGAACGCCGTGACGGTGTCCGCCCAGGCGAACCTCTCACTGACGACGTGCTACCAGGGAACCAGTTCCTGCCACCCGGACAGATTCGCGTTCCCCCGTGACACGAACGCGGTCGTGGACACCCGCTTCGAGTTCATCCAGCTCGACCCCACCGGCCACGCCTGCCGCATCCACCCCTGGGCATCTCGCCACACCATCCTCGACGACGCCCACCACTACGCGGCCTCCTACGCGCGGCCCAACCTGCCCATCGACGCCACCTGCGGCACCCGTACCTTCATGATGCGCATCTACGTGAAGCATGTGTCGGGACAGACAGTGAAGATCGACGGCACGCAGTTGGGTGCGACCTCGCTGACCAACGGGATCGCGTTCAACAACTTCTGACCGAGCCGGTCCACTCCCGGGAGAACCGGGCCCGCGCGCACATCGGCGCGGCGCGCGGTCCTCCCGCACCGGTGACCCTGTGCCCCCGTGCGTGCCCCCGGCCGACGAACACGCGGGCCGGTCCAAGGCCGGTCGACGCACCCGCCGGGCATGAGGCCCCTTGCATCATCACCCACGGACCCCGTCAGCGTGCCGCCCACCCGCTGGGCCGCCCATCGGTCCACACCGCCGTTGTCACCCCCGAGGCCGACAAGGGCGAGGAGCCCGAGCTACCGATCCCGGCCTACCACCGGGACGGGCCGTGCCCACGCCGTCACACCGACCCCGACGCCCAGACACACAAGAACTCTCAGCCCGGCCGAAGCCGTGCCGGGAGTTATGTAAAACACAAGCGGGCAATTATGTGAACTACCCATGGCGTCCGAGGGGGGACTTAGACTCTCCTCTCGGGCACCAGCCCCCAATGGCTCTGACCTGGGGAAACACCCTCCGGCAAGCCGGATTTAGCCGGGCGCTTCTCCCCTTCTTCACTGCTGTTTCCTGCACTTTCGGGCCTCTGCTGGTCATGCGTGGCCAAGCCGACCCGACCCGCCGATCGGGCTCTTCCTCGGACGGGCCGGGACCATTCCGGTCCGTCGAGCCGGACGCCCCACCTGCGCGGCCCACCAGGGGGCGCGGACGGGGCGTCGCGGGTCTCGCTAGACGTGCTGGGGCGCGTTCAGGGAACGCAGCTCGGTCAGTCGCCGTTGGTACAGCGGCCCGGCCACATGGGCGGCGCGTGCCTCGCTGGGGGCGGACTGCTCGATCAGGTGATGGGCCACGGCCTTGAGGTGTGCCGACCACGCGAGCACGTGCTGTTGCGCGGTGCGCCCGCACTCCTGCGGCTCTCCCGGGAGACACAGCGGAAGCGTGGGACCGACCTTGTTCGCGGCGTGCCGGATGTACCCGGCGATGACCGCCCACTCCTCGTCGCTCCGCTGGACGGCGTCGGGGGAGGCTTCCGTCCCCCACCTGCCGAAGTCGTCTCCGTGGTCGTCCATCTGCGCACCCCAGGGTTCTCGGAGGGTCAAGCGGGTGCGCCGATCGTAGCGGCTTCGGCTCCCGCGTCCGCCTCCCTCGGGTCGCAGTGCCCGACCGAGGGAACGCAGGGCTGGCACGGTCCGCACATCGGAAGGAACTGCGGGGGCGTGCAGGACTGCGCCCCCTCCCCGTGCACGGCCGTGATGTCGGCGGTCACCCGGGCCATCTGCGAGCCGCCCCAGATGTCGGCGAGCGGCGTATCCCGCACGTTGCCGATGGTGAGGAACCGTCCCAGGACACAGGGCCAGACGTCACCGGTCGGGCCGATGGCGCACTTCTCGTGGGCACAGTGTCCGCACAGGTCGGCGATGGTCGGTGCGGCTCCTCGGCTGGCCCGTCCGAACGCGCGGGTCCGGTCGCCGCCGATCTCTTCGACTCCGAGTGCCGCCAGATCCCGCGCAGCCTCTTGGACGCGCTGGCCCGGGTTCACTGCGACGACTCCGCCCCTCAGCAGGATGCCCCGCTCAAGCGCCTTGGCGACGTTCGCACGGGTACGCCTGTGAGACCCCTTGAGCCGGGTCACCGTGTCGTGGTCCTCCGCGCTGTCGGAGTAGTACGACGTTGCCAGCTTGACGCCGCACGCCGTGAAGGTCTCCCACAGCTCCTCCCGGATGTGGGTCAGGTTCGAGAACACCTCGATCCCCAGCCCCGCCCCGTGCGCGTGCTCGATCAGCTCACGGAGATGCGGGTACAGCGTCGGTTCCCCGCCGATGAACTGAACGTCCCGTGCTCCGATGGCCGAGAGCTGATCGATGGTGTTCTTCCAGTCCGGCACGGTCATCGTGCCGTGCGTCCCCTTGGGGGACGAATCGGCGTAGCAGTGGTCACAGAACTCGTTGCAGAGTCCCGTCACCTCTAACCACGCGAACTTCAGCAGGTTCTGGGCAGTGCTCATGGTGAGACTCCTTACGACGGGGGGATGGTGGTTTCCGCTGAGCGGGGAGCGAGTGTCAGAGGTTGTCCGTCAGGGCGAGCGCCACGGTGGCGAAGCACAGGACGACCACGCCGAACGCGAACGTCGGCCACGCGGCGCGTCCGAGGAACCGCTTGACGACCGCCCACGCCCCCCCCGGGCGGAACTCCGTGCGGCTGCGTGTTGCTGCTCGGCGACCGGTGGCCGGATCACGGCTTGCCCCTGCGACTTCTCTGGTTGACCTCCACGAGCCTGCTCAGCAGGCCGTTCGCGGTCCGCTCCGCCTGCGGCACGTAGTCCGGGCACCGCTCCGATCCACACCGGCACTTCGGCCACCGCAGGGCATCCCCCGGAACAAGGTCTGCTCCCTCCGGGCCGGGGTCGGCTTTCTGCATCAGGAGCACCCCGGCCACTCCGCGCGCTCCGGAGAGACGGGACAGGAATCGTCGGGCCTCAGTGCTGGGCTTCATACCGTTCAGCGTCGGCCTGCGGAGGGTCGGCATCCATTGGCCCGGCATGGGCCCCCACATGGGCCAAGTTGTAGGCCAGACTGGGTCGATGCGACCGTGATCGGGGCCAACATCAGGCGTCTGCGGAGACAGCGCGGATGGACTCAGGCGCGCTTAGCGTGGGAGCTGTGCCGTGCGGCGGGGGTCCAGGGTGAGCCGGTCAGTGCGCAGGAGATCAGCAGGTGGGAAGCCGGTCGGCGCACTCCGCGCGACTGGCTTCCGTTTCTCGCTGCCGTACTGGGGGTTTCCGTGGACATGCTCACAGGCCCTCCAGTGCCCCCGGAACCGGCGATGCCGGCGCTCGCCGCCTACCTGCCCGACGGGGACCCGCTGGCCCCTCTCAGTGCCAAGAGCGGGCGTCGCATCGGCGAGGGAGTCGTACTCGACCTGCACCAGAGAGTTCACGGGCTGCGCCTTGCCGACGATGTCGTCTACGGACTGGATCTCATCGGGCGGGCGATGCGGGACCTGCGCGCCGCCATCACCCTCTACCAGGAAGCCCGGCACACCGAGGAGACCGGCCGCCACCTCTTGAGTCTGATCGGAGAGTTCGCTCAGATCGCCGGATGGATCGCCAGCGATGCCGGGCAGCACACCGACGCGGAGCGCATCTACCGGCTGGGACTCAGCGCGGCCCAACAGGCCGAGGACCACACCTTGGCCGGGAACCTCGCCGGTTCACTGGCCTACCAGCTCAGCAACACCGGCCGCGAAGCGGAAGGGCTGGTCCTCGCTCGCACGGCCCTGGCCGAGGCCGGGCCGGACGCGCCCCCGAAAGCCCGCGCGCTATACCTCGACCGCGTCGCCTGGGCACACACGAAGGCCGGGGGACCTGAGAACGCCCAGCACGCCATGCGGGCCCTCGGAGAAGCCGGGGAAGCACTGGCCGAGGACAGCGAGGGAACCGAGTCCCCGACCTGGCTGTACTGGGTGGACGCCGGTGAACTCAAGGTCATGGAATCCCGGGTCTACACCGAGCTGCACCGACCACTCCGGGCCGTGCCCCTCCTGCGGGATGTGCTCAGCCGGTACGACGCAACCCACACCCGGGAACTCGCGCTCTACCTGTCGTGGCTCGCCGTGGCCTACGCCGACGCCAACGAACCAGAGGAGGCGGCGGCGACCGCAGAGCGGGTCATCAGCCTGTCGGCGGACGTGGCCAGCGAGCGGACAGCGGAACGGGGACGGGTCGTGCTGGCCCGGCTTGCCGAGTATGCGCACGTGCCTGATGTACGAGCGGTACTCGACAGCGCGGCGTGAGTGGCTTCCTGACCAAGGTCGAGGGTAAGGCGGGCGTACAGCTCACGGACAAGGCGATCGAAACGCTGAGGGGGATCGATGTCGAGGTCTCCGCGAACGCCCGGCACCACTCGCCGGGCTACACGATGACTCGGTACGGCCGACGCCGTGCCGAAGGGGCGAAGAAGCTCGCGGCCTCCAGCGCGAGCCGGATCAACCTAGGGTGGGCTGGTCTAAAACTCGCTGGTGCGCGGGTCACGCTGCGGGTCACGCAACTACCCCATAATGCAAAAAACCCCAGATGAACTGGGGTCTCTGCTGGTGTCCGAGGGGGGACTTGAACCCCCACGCCCGATAAAGGGCACTAGCACCTCAAGCTAGCGCGTCTGCCATTCCGCCACCCGGACCGGGTGTGTCTTCCCCGGGGTTCTCCCCGGGGCGACATGGACAACAATACCAGGGCTTTCGGGTGCTCCGAACCGGCATAAGCCATGGTCAGTGGGGTGGGGCGGGGGCGGAAGGGCGGAATGTGGCCGGGTGGGCGCGGTGGGTGACGGCGGGTGTTTCGGTGGAGGTCAGGGCATCAGGTGGTAGTCCGGGAAGTTCCCCGGCAGTCGTTCCCCGGCCGGGCCCTCGGTCACCGAGTGGATCAGCAGCTCACCTCCGACGAAGGCACCGCGCCAGGAGGCGCCGAAGCCGCCGAAGAGCTCCTCGCGGTCACCACGGGAGCGGGGTTTGCCATGGCCCGTCTTGAAGGCGCGGATCTGCGGGGCGAGGCGGTCGAAGGTGGCGCGGTCGTCGGTGGAGAGGGTGGCGACCAGGGCGCCGTTGGAGGCGTTCATCGCGGCCAGCAGCTCGGCCTCGGTGTCGACGAGGACGATCGAGTCGACCGGGCCGAAGGGCTCGGCGTGGTGCAGCGGCGAGGACGGCGGCGGAGCGAGCAGGGTGACGGGGGCGAGATAGGCCGCCGTGTCCTGGCCGGGCAGGAAGGCGTCCTGCGGCAGGGTGCCCCGGTAGAGCGGGACGGCACCCCGGTCGATGGCCTGCGCGACGTATCCGGCCAGCTCAGCGGCTTTGGCCGCGTTGATCACCGGGCCGTAGTCCAGGGTGGGCAGGGGGTCGGCGGGGTCGGCCACGGCCAGCGGGTGACCGGTGCGTACCGACCGTACGGCGGGGAGATAGGCGTCCAGGAAGTCCGCGAACAGCTCCCGCTGGACCACGAAGCGCGGATAGGCGGTGCAGCGCTGCTTGCCGTAGTCGAAGAGCTTGGGGATCACGGCGGTGAGGGAGTCCCAGTCGGAGTACTCCCAGATGCCCCAGGTGTTCAGGCCCTCCTGCTCCAGGATGTGCCGCTTGCCGAGGTCGGCGACAGCGGTCGCGATGCGTGCGCCGGTGTCCCGGCCGCCGACGAAGGAGACACAGCCGATCTCCGGGGAGCGGACCAGCGCCTCGGAGAGCTGGCCGCCGCCACCGCTGACGAGGGTGATCGGGATGCCTTCGCGGTGGGCGAGCGCGCTGGCGAGGGTGAGACAGGAGAGCCCGCCGTCGGTGGGAGTCTTCGCGATCACCGCGTTCCCGGCGAGGGCCTGTACGAGCATGGCGTGGACCAGCACGGACATGGGGTAGTTCCAGCTGGCGATATTGGAGACGGGCCCGTTCAGCGGGGTGCGGCCGGCCAGCATGGGTTCGACACCGTCCACATACCACCGCACCCCGTCGATGGCGCGGTCGACATCCGCCTGGGCCAGCCGCCACGGCTTGCCGATCTCCCAGACGAGCAGGAGGGAGAGCAGCTCACGGTGTTCGGTGAGGGCGTCGAGGGTGGCGATGACGCGGGCGCGGCGTTCGGCGAGGGGGGTGGCGCGCCAGGCGCGGTGCTGGTCGAGGGCGGCTCGTACGGCGCTCTGGGCGGTGGTGGAGTCCAGTTTGGGCGGGCCGGTGATGGCGCTGCCGTCGACGGGGGTGGTGGCGGGGGCGGGGGTGCCGTCGCTATGCCAGTCGGCGGCCCACAGATTGCGTACCCGGTCGTCCTGGAAGGCCTCGGGCGCGACGGCGAGGCAGCGTTCCCAGGCGTCGGACCAGGCCGTACCCGGTTTCAGCAGCCGGGCGGCGGCGGAGGTGACGGGGGACGCGATGGTTGCCATGTGGTGTCTCCGCTCGGGAGGGGGCGGGAGGGCCGGACGGGCCGTGGCCGGTGACACTCACCCGGCGTCGGTGACCGCGTGGCGGGGCGGTGGACGGGTGCTGCGGGCGGGTGGTCGGCCGAGTGTCGTGGCATCGGGGCGCCGCGACGGCGGCTGTCCGCGTCCTGATGGGGCCGGATGCGGACGGGACGCGGGCGTCCGCGCGGCGCGGACGGTCTCATTCGCTCTCGTACGGTCTCGTGCGGTCTGGTGCGGTCTCGTACGGCAGCGATGCTACGGGGGCGCTCTTGGGAGGGAGTGGTGATCCCCTGGATGTTTCCCGGTGGGGACGCGTCGCGGTGGCCCGGTGGATGTGTGGCGGGGACGCGTCGCGGGTTCGCCGGGGATTCGCCGGGGATTCCGCCCTGGGCTCTGTTCGGTGGGGTCGTCGGCCGTCAGAGGGGCTTCACGGGCCGGGCCCGCGCCGGGCGGCGGCGCGGGCCTGGTGAGTGGTTCCCGTCATCGTCGGTGCCGTGGGTGGTTCAGCAGTCCTCGCGCAGGGAGTGGAGGTGCGCGCTCGACTTGCGGGCGAAGAGGAACGAGTCGGCCGGGTTGTCGTGCTCGGCCTGCCAGTGGTGGTCCCGGCGGCCGCCGGGAGTGCGGTTCACGGAGGTGAGGAAGCGCCGGTAGTCGATGTCGCCGTCGCCGATGTCGGTCATCCGGTAGCCGTCGCGGGTGTCGGGCGCCCGGGTGCCGTCCTTCACATGGAAGAGGGGGTAGCGGTCGGGCTGGCGCAGGACGTACCGGAGCGGATCGAAAGGGGCCGGGGTGCCGTCGGGGCGCCTGCTGAAACGGTGCTGCGCCACATAGGCCCAGAAGACGTCCATCTCCAGGAAGACGAGGTCGGGGTCGGTCTCCGCGAGCAGCACGTCGTACAGGCGCACATCCGGCCGGTCCTCGGCGAAGGAGAACTCCTCGGCGTGGTTGTGCTGGTAGAACCGCATCCCCCGGCGGCGGGCCGCCTCGCCATAGGTGTTGAAGTCCTCGGCGGCGCGCTTCCACGCGTCGACCGTGGAGCCATAGCGGAACGGTCCGGCCGGGGTGCCGACGTACCGCAGTCCGAGGGCCTGCGCGTCGTCGAGGACCTTCTCCAGGTTCTGCGCGAAGGTGTACGCCTTCGGGTCGCTGGAGTAGTAGCCGACATGGCTGCCGATGGGCCTCAGGCCGTGGTCGCGGGTGAGCCGACGGAGCTGGGCCAGGGTCAGGGGACCGGCCGAGCCCTGTCCGTACCCGGCGAACTCCACCTCGTCGTAGCCCAGTCGGGACAGCTCGGCGAAGACGGGCGCGAAGCCGAGCGTGGTGACCTTGTCGCGGAGGGAGTAGAGCTGGATCCCGAGGCGGCCCCGGGGCAGGACCGGGCGGCTCCGGCCCCGGCCCTGGGACCGGTCACCGGGGGCCGCACCGGCGGGGCCGGTGCCGACGGGGTGGGCGGCGGCCGGGACGGCGGCCGCGCCGAGCAGCGCGGCGGCGGTGGCACCGGCCGCCACCCCGAGCACACCCCGTCTGCTGAGCCGGTGGACGAGCTCCGGGTCACTCTGTCTGAACAAGCGGTTCATTGTGGATAACTCCTCGCTGTCAGTGGGGTGTGGTTCAGTGGAGATCGGTCGGGCGGTACGGACCCGTCCGTGGAGATCGGTCCGGCGGATCGGTCGAGCGGTACAAGGCCGTCGCGGCCGCGGAGGACGGACCGTTCGCGCCCGAACGCTCGGGCCGGGCCAGGGACCGGGCCAAGGACCGGAGACTGAGGGGGGAGCTCGGGACGGACGCTCAGGACAGACCGGCGAGGCTCAGCAGCAGGGCCTTCACATCGGTGGCCGCGACACGGCCACCCACGGCACGGGGGGTGGAGCACAGGATGAGCGGACCTTCGTCGTCGCTCGGAGGACGGCGGCCATGGCTGCCGCGAATAGGTGAGGGATCGAGCGGCACCACCGCCATGCGGTAGCGCATCCCCAGCTTCTTGCGGACGAGTGCCGTGGCGGCACGCAGCCTCACATAGGGGTCCCGTGGATCCATGAAGAGCTCGACGGGGTCGTAGCCGGGCTTGCGGTGGATCTCCACCAGCGGGGCGAAGTCCGGCGCACGGCCGTCGTCCAGCCAGTAGTAGTAGGTGAACCAGGCGTCGGGCTCCGCGATGGCCACCAGTTCACCGGAGCGGGGGTGGTCCAGTCCCTCGGCCTTCTTTCCCTCCTCGTCCAGGAGGCGTTCGAGGCCGGGCAGACCGGTGAGGGCCGCGCGAGTGGCGGGCAGGTCCTCGTCGCGGCGCACATAGACATGGGCGATCTGGTGGTCGGCCACGGCGAAGGCGCGTGAGGCCATCGCGTCCAGGTACTCCATACCGTCCTGGGTGTGGACCTCCAACAGCCCCGCCTGGCGCAGGGCACGGTTGATGTCGACGGTACGGCTGACCCGGGTGATGCCGTACTCCGACAGCGCGACGACGGTACGGCCCTCCTGGCGGGCGTCGCCGAGCAAGGGCGCCATCGCGGCGTCCAGGTCAGCGGCGGCGCGGTGGGCGCGCGGGTCGTCGGGGCCGAAGCGCTGGAGGTCGTAGTCGAGATGAGGGAGGTAGCACAGGGCCAGATCGGGACTCCGGGTACGCAGCACATGACGGGTCGCGTCCACGATCCACCGGGAGGAGACGATGTCCGCGCCCGGTCCCCAGAAGCGGAAGAGCGGGAAGGTGCCGAACCGCTCGGTCAGCTCGTCATGGAGGGCCGGGGGGCGGGTGTAGCAGTCGGGCTCCTTGCGGCCGTCCGCGTAGTAGACGGGCCGGGGTGTGACGGTGATGTCGGTATCAGCACCCATCGCGTACCACCAGCAGATGTTCGCCACCGTGTAGCCGGGGTGCGCGCGGCGGGCCGCGTCCCAGAGCCGGTCGCCCGTGACAAGGCCGTTGTGCTGACGCCACAGCAGGACGTCGCCGAGTTCACGGAAGTACCAGCCGTTGCCGACGATGCCGTGCTCGGCGGGGAGCGTCCCGGTGAGGAACGTCGACTGGGCGCTACAGGTCACGGCGGGCAGCACCGTGTCCAGGGGCGCCCGGGAGCCGGACTCGGCGAGGGCGCGCAGCCGGGGCATATGGGCGAGGAGGCGGGGGGTGAGGCCGACGACATCCAGGACGAGAAGGGGGGTGGGAGGAGCGGGAGGGACGGGGTGGGTGGGGGGAGGGGGGGAGGGGGCCCCGGAGGCGGTCACGGCAGCTCCTTCAGCCCGAGGTCGACCAGCAGATCCCGGGCCAGCCTCAGTTCCGCCGCGATCCCGTCCGCGAGCTGGGCGCGGCTGTGGGGCCGCTGGGCGGCGGGCAGGGTCTGCCAGGTGTAGGTCTCGACCTCCAGGTGGCGGGTGAGCGGGGTGGACTGCCCGACGAGGTGGGCGAGCGCCTCCTGGAGGACGGGCAGGGTGTGGGTCAGTGGCGGCTGCGGCGGCATGTGCAGCGGGACGTGGAAGTGGGAGCGCCAGGGGGTGCCGTCGGGCAGTACCCGCCCGGTCAGTGCCTCGTCGAGGTCGTCGGTGCCGCGCAGCCCCGCCGAGGTGCGGGTGCGGGTCTGGTGGAGGAAGCGGGGTTCGGCGAAGGAGGCGAGGGCGGCGCGCACCTCGGGCAGATGGGGTTCCTCGGCGTGGAGGGCGGCGGAGAGCTGGGCCTTGGGGATGGTGACCCCGGCGTCGGTCAGTGCGGTGAGCGCGGTCCGCGGGTCTTCGAAGGAGGTGGCGAGGTGGCAGGTGTCGACACAGACTCCGATCCGTGCGGAGCCGATGGCGGTGAGGGGTTCGATGGCGTCGGCGGTGGTCTCGACGGCGCAGCCGGGTTCGGGTTCGAGGGCGACGCGGATGGACGTTCCGGTGAGGTCCGCGAGCGCGTCCAGCCGTTCGGCGAGGGTGGTGAGCGCGGTGTGGGCGGTGTGCGCGGCCCGGTCGTCGAAGGTGGTGCGCCAGCCGAGGGGCAGGGTGGAGATGGTGCCTTCGGTGAGGTCGTCGGGGAGTAACACGGTGAGGAGCCGGGCGAGGTCGGTGGTGTGGGCGAGGCGTTCGGGGTCGGTCCAGTCGGGCCGGTAGACCCGGTGTTTGACCGTCTGGGAGCCGAAGCCCCGGTAGGGGAAGCCGTTGAGGGTGACGACTTCCAGGCCACGCCGGTCGAGTTCACCGCGCAGTCCCCGGAGCGCGCCGGAGTCGGCGGTGAGGGCGCGGGCGGCGTCGCGGGCGAGCCAGAGTCCGATGCCGAGCCGGTCACGGCCGAGGCGGCGGCGGACGGGTTCGCAGTGGTCGCGGAGTTGGGCGAGGACGCCGTCGAGGGTCTCGGCGGGATGGACGTTGGTGCAGTAGGCGAGGTGGACGGTGGTGCCGTCGGGGTGGCGGAAGCGCATGGTCGGCCGCCTCTCCTAGTTTCCGCCGGGACGGTTGTGGCCGGGGGTGTCCTGGCGGGGGATGTCCTGGCCGGGGGTGTCCTGGCCGGTGCGGCCCCGGCCAGGAAGGTCACGCTCGGCGCGGGCCCGGTCGGCGCGGGCCCGGTCGGCGCGGGCCCGGTGGGGAAGGTCACGGTCGAGGGGGCGGCTGGGGGGCTCCGTACGGGGCGGGGTCGTCTGTGGCGCTCCCCCGGCCGGTGTCGCTCCGGTCGCCATGGCCGCGGCCGCGTCGGTGGTGGTGGCTCCGCCCCGGAGGATGGAGTTGCCCTCGTGGAGGGCGTCGGCCGGGGCGGAGGCGTCGAGGCTGAGCCGTCCGCTGAGGCCGTAGAAGGCGACGGGGTTGCGCCACAGGACCTGGTCGACGTCGTCGTCACCGAACCCGGCGGCGAGCATGGCCTCGCCGACCCTGCGGGTGCTCAGGGGGTCGCTCTTGCCCCAGTCCGCGGCGGAGTTGACCAGCACTTTCTCCGTTCCGTACGTCCGGAGGAGGGTGACCATACGGGCGGGGTCCATCTTGGTGTCGGGGTAGATGGAGAAGCCGAGCCAGCAGCCACTGTCAGTGGCGTCCTTTACGGTCGTTTCATTGAGGTGGTCCAGCAGGACCCGGTCCGGGGGGAGGGCTGATTCATGGATGACGTCGAGGGTGCGGCGCAGTCCGGCGAGCTTGTCGCGGTGGGGGGTGTGGACGAGGGCGGGCAGCTCGTGGTCGGCGGCGAGCTGGAGCTGGGCGGCCAGGGCGGTGTCCTCGGCGGGGGTCATGGAGTCATAGCCGATCTCGCCGACGGCGACGACGGAGTCCTTGACGAGATAGCGCGGTAGTTCGTCCAGGACGGGGACGCACCGGGGGTCGTTGGCCTCCTTGGGGTTGAGGGCGATGGTGCAGTGGTGGGCGATGCCGTACTGGGCCGCGCGGAAGGGTTCCCAGCCCAGCAGGGCATCGAAGTAGTCCAGGAAGGAGGCGGGCGAGGTACGAGGCTGGCCGAGCCAGAAGGAGGGCTCGACCAGGGCGCGGACTCCGGCGTCCCGCATGGCCTGGTAGTCGTCGGTGGTGCGGGAGGTCATATGGATATGGGGGTCGAAGATGCGCATCAGGACTCCTCGGGGGGTTCGCCGGTCAGGGTCAGCAGGCGCGGCAGGTCTGGGGGGACGGCCCGTCCGGCGGCGGTGCGTTCGTCGGCGTAGTCCAGGAGCATGCGGGCGAGTTCCCGGTCGCCGTGGGCGCGCTCTTCCAGCTGGGCGACGGTGGTGAGGGGGACATCGGTGAAGAGGCATTTGAGGACGGCGTGCCGCCAGGCGTGGGCGTCCAGATGGCGGCCGCCGTAGTCGCCGACGGCGGCGGCGACCAGTCGGATGTCGTGGGTGCGCAGCGCGTCATGGATCAGCGGGAGGCCCGCGTCCGGGGGGCTGATGCTGTCGAGGTGGGCGAGGGCGAGGAGGACGGCCCGGCGTTCGGCGGCACTCCCGTGCTCGTAGAGGCGGGTGAGTGTGGTGATGCCGGGGCGCGCGGTGTGGAGGATCAGGACGCGTACGGGGTCGGCGAGTTCCGCTCCGCAGTGGCGGCCCGCGCGGGCGAAGCCCCGTTCCCAGCTGTCGGTGGACGGGTGGTCGGCGGCGTCGGTCAGTGTCTGGTCGAGCCAGGTGCGGGTGGTCTCGTCGAGCCGGGGGGCGAGGTCGTCGCGGCGGGTCAGCATGGGCGCGCTCCCTGGCGGGTGAGGAACTCGATCGAGGCGCGGGCGAGTTCGGGCCCCGCGTGGGAGTGGCGTGGGAGTTCGACGACGGTGAGCCCTTGGTAGCCGCTGGTGGCGAGGGCGTGCAGGACGGGCGGGAAGTCGATCTCGCCCGCACCGAAGGGGAGGTGTTCATGGACGCCCCGGCGCATGTCCTCGATCTGGACGTGCCGCAGCCAGGGCGCGGCGTCGCGGACGCAGTCGGCGGGGGTCCGTTCTTCGAGGCACTGGCAGTGGCCGATGTCGAGGGTGAGGCCGAGCTGGCCGGGGTCGCCGAGGAGGGCGCGTAGCCGGTGGAAGTCGTCGAGGGTGGCGAGGAGGTGTCCGGGCTCGGGTTCGATGGCGAGGGGGATCCCGGTGTCCTGTGCGGCGTGGAGGACGGGGGTGAGCGAGGTGGCGAGGCGTTTCCACGCCGTGTCGGGGTCGGTGCCGGGTGGGGTGGTGCCGCTGAAGCAGTGCACGGCGTGGGCACCGAGGTCGGCGGCGATCGTCATGGCGGTGGTGAGCAGGGCGGTGCGGGTGGCGCGGGCGGCGGGGTCGGAGTCGAGCAGGGAGGGACCGTGTTTGTGGCGGGGGTCGAGGATGTAGCGGGCGCCCGTCTCGATGGTGACGTCGAGTCCGAGCTGGTCGAGCCGGGTGGCGGTGTGGTGGACCCGGCGGGCCAGGTCGGGGGCGAGGGGGTCGAGGTGCATATGGTCGAGGGTGAGTCCGACGCCGTCGTAGCCGAGGTCGGCGAGGAGGGCGAGGGCGTCGCCGAGGCGCAGGTCGGTGAGTCCGTTGGTGCCGTAGCCGAGGCGGAGGCGGGCGGTGCGGTCATGGGCCGGGCCGGTCCGGGCGGGGCTGCCGGGGATGGTGCTCATGTGGGGCTCACCTTCCGGGTGAGGGCGCGGGCGAGCGGGGCGAGCCCGATGAGGGCGGCGGCGGTGGCGTGGCCAGCCGGGTGTCCGGCCCGGCCGGCGAGGGTGGCCTGGAGTGGGATCAGGGCGCGGATCCCGCCACCGACGGCCTGTTGGGTGAGCTGGGGTGAGGGGTTGAGCGTGGCGTGCAGATAGGGGGCGACGGCGGTGCGGAGATAGGCGGCGGCGGTGTGGGCGGGCAGCAGGTCGCCGGGGCCGGGGCGGGTGGGGTGGCGCCGGGGCGGTCGGGCGCTGTGGGCGGCGAGGGCGAGGGTGGTGGCGAGAGCGGCGAGCGGGGTGAGGGTGGATCCGCCCTGGGTCTCATGGCGGGAGACGGCGGTGAGCGCGTAGGTGTGGGTGCCGAGGGTGAGGGCGGCGGGCACCGCGGCCCGCACGGCGGAGGCGGTTGTGGTGGTGGTGAGGGTGGGTGCTGGGGTGGCGGGTCCGGTGGCGGAGGCGCCGGTTCTCGTCGGCCTCGCGGTCGCGGTCGCGCCGAGCAGCACGTCGAGGGTTCTGGCCGTGCCCATGGCCCCGGGGCCCCAGCGGGTGTGTTTGAGATGGAGGTCGTAGGCCCAGACGGTGGTGGCGAGGGCGGTGGCGACGGTGAGCGCGGGCCGTCCGGCGCGTGCGGCGAGCAGGAGACCGGTGGCGGTGAGGGTGGTGGCGGCGGTGAGCGCGGCCGCCGGGGTGATCCGCCCCGATGGGATGGGCCGGTGGGGGCGTTCGCGGGCGTCTTCGTCACGGTCGGCCCAGTCGTTGAGGGCCATACCCGCCTCGTACAGACAGAGGGACGTGCCGAGGGCCAGGAGGGTGCCCCGGTTGGGCGGCAGCCGGAGGGCGGCGGCTCCGGCGAGTGCGTCGCCGGGGACGGAGACGAGGGCGGAGACCCTGAGCAGTTCGGCCCAGGCCCGTACCCGGGAGGACAGCGGTGCGCGAGCGTCGGCGGTGGTGGCCCGGGGGTGCCGGGTGAGCCGGTGCAGCAGGGTCACGGTGCCTCCCGGAGCCGGTCGGCGAGATGGAGCAGCGCGGTGTACTGGTCGGCGAGGGACGCGGGCCCGCCGTCGGGGTCCTTGAAGTAGAAGCCGAGCTGGGGCAGGGGCCCGCGGAATCCCGCCTCGTGGGCGCGGGCGACGAGCCGGGCCAGATCGAGGACGAGGGGGGCGGCGAGGGCGGAGTCACAGCCCTGCCAGATGGTCTGGAGGATCATGCGGGAACCGAGGAAGCCGTCGAAGGCGATGTGGTCCCACGCGGTCTTCCAGTCACCGAGGGCGGGGACGTCGTCGATATGGACCTGGCCTTCGGGCGTGTGGCCGAGGGTGTCGGCGAGGACGCGTTCCTTGCCCGCGTTCTTCGCGGCGGCGGCCGCGGGGTCGGCGAGCGCAGCTCCGTCGCCGCCACCGAGGAGGTTGGTCCCGGACCAGGCACGGACGGCGAGGGCCCGCTGGGCGAACATCGGCGCGAGGACGGATCGGAGCAGGGTCTGACCGGTCTTGCCGTCGCGTCCCGCGTGGGGAAGCCCACTGGCTTCGGCGGCCTCGGTGAGGGCGGGGGTGTGCAGCCCGGTGGAGGGGGTGAAGTTGACATAGGGGCAGCGGGCGCGGAGCGCAGCGGCCGCGTACAGGGAGCTGGGGGCGAGCCGGGGGGCGCCGGGCAGCGGCCGGGGCTCGGTGGAGGCGACGTTGATGACGACGACCCGGGCGAGGCCGTGTCGTTGCCGGAAGTCGATGAGGTCGCGGGTGAAGCGGGCGATGAGTTCCTCGTCGGTACGGGTGTCGCCGTGTTGTGGCCCCCCGGGCCGTATCTCCTGGTCGGCGCGGGTGAGTTCGGTGGCGACGGCGGCGGGCAGCCGGGCCGGGAGGACGCCTTGGGCGGCGAGTTCCTCGGCTCGTTTGAGGAGGGGCGCGGTGGCGGTGTCATGGCCGCCGAAGACCAGGGAGGCCAGGGAGGGCAGCCGTACGGTGGTGAAGGGAGCCGTCTCGCTGACCATCCCGGTCGGCGGGTGGAGTCCGGCGCTGACGGCGGCGCATCCGGCGATCACGGTGGTGGCGACGGACCCGCGGGCGCCGACGAGCCAGACGCCGGTGCGCCGGGGAGGGAGACCGGGGAGGGGCGGTTCGCCGGGACCGTGGTCGGGGCTGTCGTCAGGACGGTTGTCGGGACCGTCGCCGGGCGTGTTCCGTGCCAGGAACGTGTCGGAGATGTCGCGTTGGGTCGCGGTATCCGGTGGTGCGGGGTATCCCGGTGGTTCGTCGGGCGCGCGGGTTCCGGGGCCTGGAGCGTGTTCGTCGTGGTGTGCGGGGTCGGGCGTGCGGGGCCGCTGGGCCGTGTCCGGGGCGGGCCGCGCGGAGCCGTCCGTGGGGTGAAGGTCGTGCGGGTTCTCCTGTGTCATCTCGGAGTCTCCTCAGTTCGCTGGCGGCGAGGTTCGATCGGGGCGTGGGACGACGGTGGGCGGGGGTACGGCCCCAGCCCGCCCACCGTCAGCTGGTGGGACGCCGGGCCGTATCGTCGGGTTCCTTCCGCTTTGGTGGGACTGGTGAACGCCTCGTTCCTCCTGTTGTCCCGCCGCCGCCAGGAGAGTCGCCCGCCGTTCCCCTGGCGATTTCCGTCCGCCTGAGACTGGGGGGCTTCCTGGACGCTGCGGGCTCGGGCGGGCTACCCGGGGAGCCCCAGGGACTCCCCGGAGTTGTCAGAACCCACCAGCAACCTCCCCAGACTCACTGGACCCACCGGACCTACCGGACCCACCGGGCTCTCCGGGACAGGAACGAAGCAGCTTGAACCCGGGCCGCGGGCGGCCGGTCCGGGCCAACCGCCCGCGGAGCCCGTCCCCGCCCGAAGGGCCCGGAGATACCCCTGGCGAACCCCGCGGGCCCGGCTCACCCCACAAGCCCCGCACCACCTCGCGAACCCCGCAGACCTCGCCCGAGCCCCGGCCGCCCACGCGGGCCGCCGCGCCGGCCCGCCCCCGTACCATCCGGTCCCGCACCATCCGGAAATCGCACCATCCGGAACCCGTACAGTCCTCCCTCCTTACCCCGGCAGTTCCTTCAGCCGGATGGAGCGGAAGGAGACCTGGTCGTCGGTGTCGTGGTTCTGGAGGCCGAGGTAGCCGTCCTTCAGGCTGCGGGCGGGATCGGTGTTGGTGAAGTCGTTGATCTTCGCCCCGTTGAGATAGACCCGGACGCGCTCTCCCTGCACTCTGATCTCATAGGTATTCCACTGCCCCGGTGGCCGCAGAACACGATCGCGCGCCCTCAGATCGGCCGACTTGAAGCCGTAAATGGCTCCGGTGGTGCGGTCGGGGGCGTCCGTCGCGTCGATCTGGATCTCATAACCCCGGTGGACGGCGGACCAGGGGTCGTCGGAGGCGGGGAAGCCGATGAAGATCCCGGAGTTGTCGTCGCCCTCGGCCTTCCAGTCGAGAGTCAGGGAGTAGGAGCCCAGTTCCCGGGCCTGGTACCACAGCAGCCCCATGCCTCCTTCGGAGCGCAGTTCCCCGCCGCTGATGGTGAAGCGTCCCGGTCCCGCCTGCTTCCAGCCGTCGAGGGTCTTGCCGTTGAAGATCGGCCGCGCTCCGGTCCGGGGCGCGCAGTCGGCCGCGACCTGGCCGGTGGCGTACCGCAGCCCGCCCAGGAGGTGCTGGCGGAAGGCGGGGTCGGCGTAGGACTCACGGGTGTGGCCGCCGCCGGTGTAGAAGGAGCGTCCGCCCTGGTAGTTCTGGCACCAGGCGATGGGGTGGTCGCCCTTCATGGTGCCGCCCTCGTAGCTGGTCTCGTCGAGGGTGGCGAGGATCCGGGCCGTTCCGCGCGGGTTGGCGCGGTAGTTGTACCACTCGTCGTCGCGGACCCATTCCGCGCCCAGGTGCCGGGTGGCGGGGTGGGTGGTGTCCTCGACGCGGACGGTGGCGTTCTGGATCCTCGGGTGGGAGTCGAAGTAGGCGCCGACGAGCCCCCCGTAGAAGGGCCAGTCGTACTCGGTGTCGGCGGCTGCGTGGATTCCGGCGTAGCCGCCCCCGGTGGCGATGTAGTTCTCGAAGGCCCGCTGCTGCTCGGCGTTGAGGACGTCACCGGTGGTGGAGAGGAAGACGACGGCGTCGTAGCGGGCGAGGTTGGCGGTGGTGAACTGGGCGGCGGTCTCGGTGGCGTCGACGGTGATGCCGCTGGTCCGGCCCAGTTCCTTCAGTGCGGCGATCCCGGCGGGGATGGAGTCGTGCCGGTATCCGGCCGTACGGGAGTACACGAGGACGCGTTTGGCGGTGCGGTCGGGCGGGGTGCTGGAGATGGTGAAGTCGTCGAGGTCGTACAGGGCCCCGGCGCCGCCCTTGAAGACCAGGTAGAGGGAGGTGGAGGCGCGGGGGACGGCCCGCAGCGGGATGTCGACGTCCTGGAAGGTCTCCCAGCCCCCGGTGACGGGGATGGGCCCGGAGCCGAGGATCCTGCCGTCCGGCGATCCGGTGCGCACCTCCAGGAAGCCGCCCTCGCCTCCGGAGGAGATCCGCGCGGTGAGCCGGGTGGCCCCGCCGAGCGCGTAGGGCCGGAAGGAGATCCAGTCGCCGTCGTCGATCTCGCCGACGGTCTTGCCGCCGTGGGCGGTGGGCTTGTTGTACGTACGGACTCCGGAGGCGCTGGAGTGGTGCTCGGCCTGCCGGTGGCGGGGCTGGAGGGTGGCCTGGTCGCGGCCGGTGAGGGCGCCTTGGCCGCCGCCTCCGCCGTCGGTGTACTCGGCGGCGAGGACACCGAAGATGTTGGCGTTGGGGTCGTGGCCTCCGTCGGAGGAGGTGGTGAGGGTGCCGGAGCACCCCTCGGCGGTGCTGATGGGATGGCCGTGGCTGTCGTGGCCGAGGATGTAGCTGACCTTGACCTTGGCGCAGTCGATGGGACCGTCCTCGCGGTCGCTGACCCGCACCCGGAAGGGGATGGTGTCCCCGAAGGTGAAGAGGGCTCCGTCGGTGGGGAGTTCGAGGGTCACCTTGGGGGCGGTGTTGCCGACGACGACGCGGACACTGGCGGATCCGGTCCGTCCGGTGGGGTCCTCGACGGTGAGGGTCGCGGTGTAGGTGCCGTTGGCGCGGTAGGTGTGGGTGGGGTGGGCGGCGGTGGAGGTGGCGCCGTCGCCGAAGGTCCACTCATGGCCCAGGGCGTCACCGTCGGGGTCGCCGCTGCCCTCGGAGGAGAAGGCGACCCGCAGCGGGGCGGTGCCGGAGGTCTTCGAGGCGCGGGCCTCGGCGCTGGGCGCGCGTCCCGCGGTGGCGTTCTCGATGCGGTAGAGGGCGGAGTGCTCGTTGCCGCCGAACCAGGCCGTGCCGTAGTCGAGGACGTACAGCGCCCCGTCCGGGCCGAAGGCCATGTCCATGACCTGGGTGCCGGTCCAGGGGAAGGGGTTGATCCTGGCCACCGAGCCGTCGGGGCCGTGTTCGATCCGCTTGATCCAGCGGCGGCCGAACTCTCCGGCGAAGGCGTCGCCGTCGAAGGACTCGGGGAACTTCACCGGTGAGGGGTTGGCCGGGTCGTAGCGGTAGACGGGCGCGCCCATGGGGGACTCGGAGCCGCCGCCGAGTTCGGGCACGGATCCGCCGTCGTAGGGCAGCCAGGCGCCGCGGGCCGGTGGGAGCGCGGTGAGCCCGGTGTTGTGCGGGGAGTCGTTGACCGGGGCGGCGCAGTCGAAGGTACGCCCGGAGGTCTTGGTGGCGAAGTCGTAGTCGGTGTACGGCTCTCCGCCGATGCCGCAGAAGGGCCAGCCGTAGTTGGCGGGCTCGGTGATCCTGAGGAACCCGACCTTCCCGCTCGGTCCGCGGGCGGGGTCGGCGGTGGCGGCGTCCGGCCCGTACTCACCGACGTAGAGATGTCCGGTGGGCCGGTCGATGTTGAGGCGGAAGGGGTTGCGCAGCCCCATCGCGTAGATCTCGGGGCGGGTCTTCGGGGTGCCGGGGGCGAAGAGGTTGCCCGCGGGGACGGTGTACGAGCCGTCGGCGGCGACCGTGATCCGCAGGATCTTACCGCGCAGGTCGTTGGTGTTGGCGGCGGTGCGCCGGGCGTCATAGGCCGGGTTGCGGCCGGGCCGGTCGTCGATGGGGGTGTAGCCGTCGGAGGCGAACGGGTTGGTGTCGTCCCCGGTGGAGAGGTAGAGGTTGCCCTCGGCGTCGAAGTCGATGTCCCCACCGACATGGCAGCAGATGCCCCGGGTGGCGGGGATGTCGAGGATCTTCTTCTCGCTGGCGTTGTCGAGGGTGCCGTCGGGCCTGAGGACGAACCGCGAGAGCCTGTTCACCCCTTCGTACGGGGCGAAGTCGGCCGGAGTGCCCTCGGTGGGGGCGTCGCCCTGCGGGGTGGTGAGCGGCGGGGCGTAGTAGAGATAGATGAAACGATTTTGCGCGAACCTGGGGTCGATGCCGATGCCCTGGAGGCCCTCCTCGTCATGGCTGTAGACGGGGATGGTCCCAACCCGCCGGGTGGTGCCCCGGCTGTCGGTCATCCTCAGCTCGCCGTCGCGGGAGGTGTGCAGCACGCTGCGGTCGGGCAGGACCGCGAGCGACATGGGCTCGCCCGTCTCGTCGGCGCCCTTGGCGAGGGTGATCTGGTCGAACCGCTCGGCGGGCGCGGACGGTTCGGCGGACGGTCCGACCCGTACCGGACGATCAGCGGACGCGGACGGTACGGAGTCGCCGACCGTCCCCACCCGTACCGGACGATCAGCCGACGCGGACGGTACGGAGTCGCTGGCCGCCCTCACCCGTACCGGACGATCAGCCGACGCGGACGCCGCGGACTCGCTGGCCGACAGCGCCACCGGCACCGCCGGCCGCGCGGTGTCGGCGGCGGCCCGCGGCGGGGACAGGGTGAGCGGGGTGAGGGCGAGCAGCCCGGCGGTGACCAGGGCGAGCGCGTCGCTCCCCCGGAATCGGGGCCGTCGTATCGGGGTGGGGCCGGTGCCGGCCCTGACTCTGCGTCTCTTCAGGTGCACGTCATTCCTCCGGGATGAACCGGCCGACATCCCTCCGGATGGACCGGTCGAACGGACGGGGTGCCGTGGATCCGGGGTGCGCCGCCACACCGGGGCCACCGAGGGCCGGTCCGGGGTTCTGGCGGACGCGGAAGCGAAACGGAAGAGGGAACGGGAACAGAGGAGGGGACGCGGGTCCGCCCACCCGTGTCCCGCGGTACGGAGGAGACCTCGGCGCCCGCCCGGCGGCGCGGTCGGGGTTCCCGCACCACTCCGGCGGCCCGCGAGGGCGTTCACCCCCGCCCGTCCGGCGGGCGAGGTGCCCCGCCGGACCCGCGACGCCGCGCTCCCGCTTGTCGTGGTTCCTGGTCCTGCCTGATCCCGGAGAGACCCGGGGTTCGGTACACCTCAGGGACGGTAGACGGGTTCGTCCGGCACGGAAAGCCCTTGCGCGGTCAGCGGTCCGAACTTCCGCCCCGGGCAGGACAAAGCGGGTTCGGGGCAGGCCCGCCACCCGGTCCACACCGCGACGACGCGGACCGGGCCCCGGGACCTCGCCCCGCGCTACTCCTCCCGGCCCCCGAACGCCGCGTCGAAGGCCGCCGCCGGTGGCTCGAAGTCAAACCGCTTGAGGTGGGCGAGCGCCTCCGGCGCCCCCGCCAGACGGTCCATCCCGGCGTCCTCCCACTCGACGGAGACGGGTCCCTCGTACCCGATCGAGCGCAGCATCCGGAAGATGTCCTCCCAGGGCACTCCCCCATGGCCCGCCGAGACGTAGTCCCAGCCCCGCCGGGGATCGCCCCAG
This sequence comes from Streptomyces sp. NPDC057638, assembly GCF_042800315.1. Taxonomy (NCBI): domain Bacteria; kingdom Bacillati; phylum Actinomycetota; class Actinomycetes; order Kitasatosporales; family Streptomycetaceae; genus Streptomyces; species Streptomyces sp. NPDC057638. The sequence continues at coordinate 31,464 of NZ_JBHVHF010000011.1, read as the reverse complement.
GGAAGATGCGAGCCGAGCCGCCCGTTGCGCCCGTCCAGCCGGGTGCGCGACTCCTTGCAGTCGACGTGGTAGATCCGCTCCCGGAAGTCGTAGAGGAACCCGACCGGATCGAGGTCCTGCCAGACGAAGTGGCTCGGGTCGAAGTTCAGCCCGAACGCGGGCCGGTGGTCCACGGCCGCGAGCGCCCGCTGGGTGGTCCAGTAGTCGTAGGCGATCTCACCGGGGTGGACCTCGTGCGCGAAGCGCACCCCCTCCGCGTCGAAGACATCGAGGATGGGGTTCCAGCGCTCGGCGAAGTCCTCGTACCCCCGCTCGACCATCCGTTCCGGTACGGGGGGAAACATGGCGACCAGATGCCAGATCGAGGATCCGGTGAACCCGACCACGGTCCGCACCCCGAAGGCGGCGGCGGCCCGCGCGGTGTCCTGGAGCTCGGCCGCCGCCCTGCGCCGCACACCCTCCGGCTCGCCGTCGCCCCAGACCCTGGCGGGCACGATGGCCTGGTGGCGCTCGTCGATGGGATGGTCGCAGACGGCCTGGCCGACGAGATGGTTGGAGATGGCCCAGCACCGCAGTCCGTACTTCTCCAGCAGGGCGCGGCGCCCGTCGAGATAGCCGGGTTCCACGAGCGCCCGGTCCACCTGGAAGTGGTCTCCCCAGCAGGCCAGCTCCAGGCCGTCATAGCCGAAGTCACGGGCGTACCGGCACACCTCCTCCAGCGGGAGATCGGCCCACTGGCCGGTGAAGAGGGTGAAGGGACGGGTCATGACGCCTCCCTGGCGTGGCGGCGGTGTCGGTCGCGGGCCGTGGTACGGGGGTGATGGGTGTGGAGCAGAGGGCCGGGCGGGTACGGGTGTGCCGCTTATCGACCGGTCGCCGCCGCCTCATGGCGCGGGCACCGCGACATAGGCGGCGCCGCGCCCCGCGCTCTCCTCCACCGCCGCCAGCACCCGCTGCACCTGGAGCCCGTCCTCGAAGGACGGTTCCGGCTGGCTGCCGGAGGCGATGGCGTGCAGGAGGTCGCGCGCCTGGTGGGTGAAGGTGTGCTCGTAGCCGAGCGCGTGCCCCGGCGGCCACCACGCCGCCAGATAGGGGTGATCCCGCTCGGTGACGAGGACACGCCGGAAGCCGGAGGAGGCGGCGGGCTCGGTGTGGTCATGGAAAGAAAGCTCGTTGAGCCGTTCCAGGTCGAAGGCGAGGGAGCCGCGCTCGCCGTTGATCTCGAACCGCAGGCTGTTCTTCCGCCCGGCCGCCATCCGGGTGGCCTCGAAGGAGGCGAGCGCGCCGGAGGGCAGCCGTCCGGTGAACAGGGCCGCGTCGTCCACGGTGACCCGGCCCGTGCCCGGACCGGCCCCCGCCGCCTCTGGCCCCGTCGCCGCTCCGGCCCCCGCCGCCCCTGGCATCGCCGCCGCTCCTGGTACCACCGCGAGCGGACGCTCCCGTACGAAGGTCTCGGTCAGCGCCGAGACGCCCGTCAGTCGCTCCCCCGCCAGATACTGGGCGAGGTCGACGATATGGGCCCCGAGATCGCCGAGCGCGCCCGAGCCCGCGTGCTCGCGGCGCAGCCGCCAGGTCAGCGGGAAGGCGGGGTCGACCAGCCAGTCCTGGAGATAGGTGAACCGCAGATGGCGCAGCGCGCCCAGGCGGCCGTCGGCGATCAGCCGGCGGGCGTGGGCGACGGCGGGCACCCGCCGGGAGTAGAAGCCGACCATGGCGACCTGGCCGCGCTGGCGGGCCAGATCGGCGACGGCCCGCATCGCCTCGGCCTCGGCGACGCTGTTGGCCAGCGGTTTCTCACAGAGAACGTGTTTGCCCGCCTCCAGGGCCGCGATGGCGATCTCCGCGTGGAGGTCCCCGGGGGTGCAGATGTCGACGAGGTGGACGTCGTCGCGGGCGATGAGGTCACGCCAGTCGGTCTCGGCCGCCGCCCAGCCGTGCCGCCCGGCGGCCGCGCGGACGGCGTCGGCGTCCCGGCCCGCGATGGCCGCGAGCACCGGCCGTAGCGGCAGGTCGAAGACGCGGCCGACGGTCCGCCACCCCTGGGAGTGGGCGGCGCCCATGAACGCGTAGCCGACCATGCCCACGCCCAGCGCCGGAACGGCGCGGGGGGACGGGACCGCGCCGGGTGCCGGGGCGCCACCGGGCGCCGTAGCGGCGTCGCTGTCCCTCTGTTCCATACGGATTCCTCCTCGTCGGTCTGCGGTGGGGGCGGGCGCGCGCCGGTCAGACGAAGCCGGTGGGCAGGTACTGGTCGACGTTGTCCTTGGTGACGACGGCGGAGTACAGGGTGAGGGAGGCCGGGATCTCCATCTCGGCCATCCCGCCCACCCCGGCGCCCTGGGCGACGGCACGGGCGAGGTCGATCGCGGAGGCGGCCATCGTCGGTGGATAGAGCACGGTGGCCTTGAGCACGCTGTCATCGGACTTGATGGCGTCCATCGCGGACTTGGCCCCGGCGCCGCCGACCATGAAGAAGTCCTCACGGCCCGCCTGCGCGATGGCGCGCAGCGCGCCGACCCCCTGGTCGTCATCGTGGTTCCAGAGCGCGTCGAAGCGGCTCTGGGCCTGGAGCAGCTGGGCCATCTTGGCCTGTCCGGACTCGACGGTGAAGTCGGCGGCCTGGCGGGCGACCTTGCGGATGGTGGGGTAGTTCTTCAGGGCGTCGTCGAAACCCTGGGTGCGCTGGCGGGTGAGTTCGAGGCTGTCGACCCCGGCCAGTTCCACCACCGTGGCGTTGGGTCTGTCCTTGAGCCGTTCGCCGATGAACCGTCCGGCGTTGAGTCCCATGCCGTAGTTGTCGCCGCCGATCCAGCAGCGGTACGCCTGGGGCGAGGCGAAGATCCGGTCCAGGTTGACCACGGGGATGCCCGCCTTCATCGCCTGGAGCCCGACCTGGGTCAGCGCCTTGCCGTCGGCGGGCAGGATGACCAGGACGTCGACCTTCTTGTTGATCAGTGTCTGGATCTGGCCGATCTGGGCGGCGGTGTCGTTGGAGCCCTCGGTGATCTCCAGGGTGACGTCCTGGTACTTCTCGGCCCGGGAGCGGGCGTTGTCGTTGATGGCGTTGAGCCAGCCGTGGTCGGCCTGTGGTCCGGCGAAGCCGATGGTCACCGGCTTTCCCGGGGTGTCGGCGGCGACGGGGGCGCTGTCGGCGGCGGGCTTGGACTCCTGGGGCTCGTTGCTGGTACACGCGGTGAGCAGCGCGCCCGCCGAGACGGCGGCCGTGCCGTAGAGCAGCCTTCTGCGGCTGGGGACGACGGGGTCCGGCATATCGGAATCAGTCCTTCCGTTGGATCCGCTGATGCGGTGACGAACGGGTCGGCCGGCAGGCCGGCGGGCGGAGGCACGGGCGCGTCGGCGGGCGGAGGCACGGGCGCGTCGGCGGGCGGGGGCATGGGCAGGTCGAACGATGGGGCAGACCACCGGCCGATGAGCCGGTCGGCGAACCGGCCGGCGAACCGGTCGGCGAGGCCGTCGACAGGCCGGTCGGCGAACCGGTCGGCGAGGCCGTCGATACGCCGGTCGGCGAACCGGCTGGCGAACCGGCTGACCGGTCGGCCGCCCCGCTCATGGCTGGCCACCGCCGCGCAGGGTCCGGTGCTGCACCAGCACGGCCGCGACGATGATCACGCCCTTGGCGATCTGCTGGACGGCGCTCTCCAGGTTGTTCAGGGCGAAGATATTGGTGATCGTGGTGAAGATCAGCACCCCGATGACCGAACCGACGATGGTGCCCCGGCCTCCGCTGAGCAGGGTGCCGCCGATGATCACCGCGGCGATGGCGTCGAGTTCGTACAGGTTGCCGTTGGTGTTCTGGCCCGACCCGGAGAGCACGACCAGCATGAAGGCGGCGATACCGCAGCACAGACCGGAGAGCAGATAGAGGAGGAGCCGCTGGCGGCGGATGTCGATCCCGGCCAGCCGCGCCGCCTCCGCGTTGCCGCCGACGGCGAAGACACGCCGCCCGAAGGTGGTCCGGTTCAGCAGCAGCCAGCCGAGGACGACGACGGCGGCGAAGACCAGGACCAGCGGCGGGATCCCGAGGACGTAGGCGTCTTTGACCCCGAGGTCGAGCACCGAGTCCACGGTGACGATCTGGGTCTTGCCGTCGGTGATCTGGAGGGCGAGACCCCGGGCGGAGGCCAGCATCGCGATCGTGGCGATGAAGGGCACCAGCCCGCCGTAGGCGATGAGCACTCCGTTGACCAGGCCGCAGCCGACGCCGACCGCGACGGCGGTGAAGAGGATGCCGCCGAACCCGTACTCCTGGGTGGCGACCGTGGTCGCCCAGACCGACGCCAGCGCCACGATCGCGCCGACGGAGAGATCGATACCGCCGCTGGTGATGACGAAGGCCATTCCGACGGTGACGACGCCGATGATGGACGCCTGGGTGAGGACGAGCTGGAGATTGCTGGTGGCGAGGAACTCGTCCGGCTTGGTGATACCACCGACGACGACCAGCGCCGCGAGCACCCCGAGCAGGGAGAGGTTGCGCGGATCGAGCCGGAAACCGGGGCTTCGCCATGCCGCCTCGCGTGGCGCGTTCGGAGCGCTCGGCATGTTCGGGGCACTCTGCGTGTTCGGCGCATTCGAGGCACTCGGGCAGTTCGAGGTATCCGGAGAGTTCGAGGCACCCGGGGTGTTCGAGGCACCCGGGGTGACCGGCGCGTCCTTCCCGGCCCGAGGGGTCGGCTGGGTCATACCGGCGTGCTCCCTTCCATCACGAGGTCGAGGACACGGTGTTCATCGAGGTCACGGGCGTCGGCGCGATGGACCACCCGGCCCTCCCGCAGCACCAGCACCCGGTCGGCGAGCCCCAGCACCTCCGGGATCTCGCTGGAGACGAGGAGCACGGCGAGGCCCTCGTCGGCCAGCCGCCGTATGACGGCGTAGAGGTCGGCGCGGGCTCCGACGTCGACGCCCCGGGTGGGTTCGTCGAGGAGCAGCACCCGGCAGCCGCGCAGCAGCCAGCGCGCGAGGACGGCCTTCTGCTGGTTGCCGCCGGAGAGGGTGCGTACGGGGGCGTCCGGATGGTCCGGCCGCAGGGACAGCTCCTGGGTGGCGCGGCGGGCCGCCGCCCGCTCGGCGCGCCGGTCGAGCCAGCCCGCGCGGGCGAAGCGGGAGAGGGTGGCGAGGGAGACATTGCGGGTGACGGACTCGGTCAGCAGCAGGCCCTGGGCCTTGCGTTCCTCGGGTGCGAGCCCGATCCCGGCCCGTACGGCGGCGCCGACGGAGCCGGGGCGCAGCGGTACGCCGTCGACCAGGACCCGGCCGCCGGTCGGACGGCGCGCGCCGTAGATGGTCTCCAGGATCTCGGACCGTCCGGAACCCACCAGTCCGGCGAGTCCGACGATCTCACCGGGGCGGATGGCAAGGTCGACGCCCTCGAACTCGCCGTCGCGGCCGAGCCCTTCGACGGTGAGGACGGGAGGCCTTCGGGCACCCTCGCCGGATACCGCTCCCGGCGGGCGGCCGGGGAAGACGTACTCGACGTTCCGCCCGGTCATCAGCGCCACGATCTCCCGGGTGGGTGTCGTGGCGGCGGGCAGTCCCACGGCGACGGCACGCCCGTCCTTGAGGACGGTGACCCGGTTGCCGATGCGGCGGATCTCCTCCAGCCGGTGCGAGATGTAGATGACGGCGACGCCGTCGGCGGTCAGCTCGCCGACGATCCTGAACAGGTTGTCGACCTCGTCGGGGTCGAGCGCGGCGGACGGCTCGTCCATCACGATCAGCCGTACGTCGTGGGAGAGCGCCCGCGCCATGGAGACGATCTGCCGCTGTGCGCTGGACAGGTCGCCGACCGGGCGGGCGGGGTCGATCTCCGGGTGCCCGAGCCGTGCGAGCAGCCGCGCGGTCGCGGCCCGCTCGTCCGTGCGGCGGACCACGAACCCGGCCCGGGTGGGCTCATGTCCGAGATAGACGTTCTCCGCGACGGACACCGCGTCGACCAGGTCCAGTTCCTGGTAGATCGTGGCGATCCCCAGCCGCATGGCGGCCAGCGGCGAGCCGAGCACCACCCGCTCGCCGCGCCATCCGATGGTCCCGCCGTCGGGCTGGTGGGCCCCGGCGAGCACCTTGATCAGGGTGGACTTGCCCGCGCCGTTCTGTCCCAGCAGACAGTGGACCTCACCGGCCGCCACCTCCAGATCGACGCCGTCGAGCGCGCGGACACCCGGGAAGGACTTGGTGATGCCGGACATGGTGAGCAGGGGCGGATCTGGTGCCATGACGAATCCCCTCGGCGGTTACGGCCGGTGAGCGGCGTCCGCGAGGGACGCGATACCCCCGGGCACGGCGCTGACGTGCCGCGCCCGGACAGCGGGCGACGGATCGGGTACGGGGTCGTACGGAGCGGTACGGGGACATACGACGGGCGGCGCGCCGACGTAGGGGCGGCGACGCGATCGGTACACGGCGGCACAAGCGGGTACAGCGGGCACGGGACGCGGTACGGGACCCCGTACGGGACTCAGCACGCGAGGTAGGGGACGTACGAGCGGTAAAGGGTGTACGAGCGGTAGGGGCCGGTACGGATGTGGTGCGGCGGTACGGAGTCGGCGGGTGGGACGGCGGACGCGGGACCCCTGGGATCGCGCCAGGGGCTCCGGTGCGGATGGGCCGGGCACCGCACCCGCCCCGGGCCGCCTCCCGGCACGGGTCCCCCCTTCAGGAGTGCTCCAGGAGTACTTCAGTCGTGCTTCAGCCGTGCTTCGGGAGCGGTCCGCTGAGGGTGCGCCGGTCGCGTGTGCTGCCGGGCGGACGCGCTCGGGGCGCCGGACCCGCGGCGCCGGAACGGAGGTCAGGCCGGGGAGAACAGGTGGTCGCTGATGAGCCGGGCGGCGCCGATCGCTCCGGCCACCGCCCCCAGCTCCCCCAGCACGATGGGCAGATTGCCGGTCGCCAGCGGCAGCGACTGACGGTAGACCTGTGTCCTGACGCTCGCCAGGAGGGTGTGACCGAGACCGGTCACCCCGCCGCCGATCACGACGAGCCCGGGGTTGAAGAAGCTGACGAGCCCGGCGATGACCTGGCCGACCCGGTTGCCCCCCTCCCGTATGAGATCCAGTGAGACGGTGTCACCGGCCGCCGCCGCGCGCGCGACATCGACGGCGGTGAGCCTGCCGGACGTCACGAGACGCTCGGCGAGTTCGGAGGAACGGCCCCCGCGCGCGGCCTCCTCGGCGTCGCGCGCGAGCGCGGCCCCGCTGAAGTGGGCCTCCAGACAGCCCCTGTTGCCGCATGGGCAGGGGCGGCCATAGGGATCGACCTGGATATGGCCTATGTCCCCGGCACTGCCCGTGGTGCCCCGGTAGACCTGACCGCCGACGACGATGCCACAGCCGATACCGGTGCCGATCTTGACGCAGAGGAAGTCCCCGACGGAGCGTGCGACACCGGCGTGCTGCTCGCCCAGGGCCATCAGATTCACATCGTTGTCGACCATGACGGGACAGCCGAGCTCCTGGCTGAGGGCCTCGCGGACCGGGAAGCCGTCCCAGCCCGGCATGATCGGCGGGGCGACCGGGACACCCTCGGGGAAGCGGACCGGTCCCGGGACCCCGATGCCCGCGCCGTCGAAGCCCTCCGCCAGACCGGTGGTCTTGAGCTTGGCCGCCATGGAGAGCGCCTGCTCGAAGACGGCGACCGGTCCCTCCCGGACGTCCATCGGCTGGTTGAGATGGCCGAGGACCTCCAGTTCGGCGTTGGTGACGGCGACATCGATGGAGGTGGCGCCGATGTCGATGCCGAGGAACCGCAGTCCGGGCGCGAGCCGTATGTTGTGCGAACGCCGTCCGCCGCGCGAGGCGGCGAGCCCGTCGGCGACGACCAGTCCGGTCTCCAGCAGCCGTTCGACCTCCACGGCGAGCTTGGAACGGGAGAGGTCGACCAGATCACCCAGCTGGGCCCGGGAGTTGGGGCCACCATCACGCAGCAGCCGCAACAACTTCGCCTGATGCGCGTTCGCGGGTCGTGCCGTCATACGTCTCAACTGCCCCTCCCCTCCCCTGGCCTGTGGCGTGGGGAACCCCCGGCGGATGTGCGCTGCCCCGGGCTTTGAAGGGAACGTAGCAGCGCTTTCACCGAGGGGGAAGAACTTGCGCGGACTTCACTACCGACTTCTTCCACACTCAAGACAAAGCCCTGTCGACGCCCGAACGGCACTCGGTCGGCACTCGGTCGACGTGTGATCGCTCTCCAGCGGCCCTCCGCCGCCCTCCGCCGCCCGGCCCGCCGGGAACCCGCACCGCGCACAGGGGCCCCGGGCCGGATCTTCGGGGCGGCCCGATCCGTACGACGCGCAGGAACGGACCGGACCGGGCCTCAGGGCACTCCCCTGAGCAGGCGGAGCACTCAGGGGATTCAACGGCCTTGGTTGCCTCACGGGCCTCAGTGGCCTCAGCGGCCCCGGTCGATCACTCCGGCGCCGACACCAGCGCCATCAGCCGGTCGAGGAAGACCCGCTGGCCCGCGACGAGCCGCCCCCGCGCCTCCGCGAGCGGGAACCACTCCACCCGGTCCAGCTCCGGGAACTCGCGCACCACGCCCGACCTCGGCGGCCACTCCATCGTGAACGTCCCGGGCACCACCAGCGCGGTGTCCAGATCCGCCTCCACCGCCCACAGGGTCACGATCTTCCCGTTCGGCTGACGCGCCTCTCCCAGCGGCAGCCACTGCCCCTCGGGCGGCTGGAGCCCCAGCTCCTCCTCGAACTCCCGCCGGGCCGCCGCCACCGGCTCCTCCTCGGAGGTGTACTGCCCCTTCGGCACGGACCACGCCTGCTCGTCGTGCCCCTCCCAGAACGGTCCGCCCATATGCCCGATCAGAACCTCAAGGGCCTCAGAGCCAGCTTGCCGCCTCCGGAACAACAACAGTCCCGCGGATCTCACCGTCGTCATGATGCTCAGTCTTCCCTCCCGCGCCGCTTCCCGCCTCCGCCCGCCCCCATCTCGTCCGTCCCCACCTCGTTCACGCCGATCCCGTTCACACCGATCCCGCCACGCCCTCCCGACCCGTACCGCGTCCGGTGGCGGGTCGGTTCACGGCGAGCGGACGATCTGTCCCGCGTACGAGAGGTTCCCGCCGAACCCGAAGAGCAGCACCGGCTCGCCCGAACCGATCTCGCCGCGCTCGACCAGCTTCGCCAGCGCCAGCGGGATGGAGGCGGCCGAGGTGTTGCCGGACTCGACGACGTCACGGGCGATGACCGCGTTCACCGCGCCGATCTTCTGCGCGATGGGCTCGATGATCCGCAGGTTCGCCTGGTGGAGCACCACCGCCGCGAGGTCCTCCGGCAGCACCCCGCCGCGCTCGCACACCTTGCGGGCGATGGGCGGCAGCTGGGTGGTGGCCCAGCGGTAGACGGTCTGGCCCTCCTGGGCGAAGACCGGCGGGGTCCCCTCGATCCGTACCGCGTCACCCATGGCCGGGACCGAGCCCCACAGCACGGGACCGATGCCCGGCTCCGTCCCCGGCTCGGCGGCCTCGACGACGGCGGCGCCCGCGCCGTCCCCGGTCAGCACACAGGTGGTGCGGTCGGTCCAGTCCGTCACGGCGGTCATCTTGTCGGCGCCGATCACGACGGCCCGGCGGGCCGAACCGGCCCGCACCGCGTGGTCGGCGGTGGCGAGCGCATGCGTGAAACCGGCACAGACCACGTTGATGTCCATCACGGCCGGGGACTCCATGCCCAGACGGCGGGCGACCCGGGCGGCCGTGTTCGGGGAGCGGTCGATCGCCGTGGAGGTCGCGACCAGCACGAGATCGATGTCGCGAGGCGCGAGCCCGGCGTTCGCCAGCGCCTTGGCGGCGGCGTGCGCGGCCAGCTCGTCCACCGGCTCCTCGTCCCCCGCCGTATGTCGGGTACGGATGCCGACCCGGGTGCGGATCCACTCGTCGGTGGTGTCGACGATCGCCGCCAGATCCTCGTTGGTGATCGTGGCGGCGGGCTGGTAGTGCCCCAGAGCGGCGATACGTGAACCGATCATCTGCGAATACCCCTCCTGCGGGCGATGGAAGGACCAAGTCTTGGCTGCTACCACCCGGTAAGGGGGCAGGTGATCCGACAGGAAGGACCACAGGTTTTTGGAGCTTCCCGAAGAGTGCCGCCCCCGATCCACGACCATCGTGGCCTGTCAAGGGCCCTGGACGGGAGAATGGCCCGACTACGGCACGTTCCCGGCCCCCACCACGGTTCCGGAGGCGTGACCGAGTGCGTCCACCCCCTCACTCCGCGCGACCTCGCGGACGTCACGGGCACGCCGGGAGATCCTGACAAGCCCCCGGCCCACCCCAGGACGGGCGGACGACCACACCGGACGACGAGATGGAAAGGCCAGGCAGCACACCATGGGACGGGTCACCGAACGCCGCCGCACCCTACGGATCCGGGGCGGTGCGGTCTCCACACGCCCCGACACCCTCGTCGCCGAGGAACCCCTGGAGATCCGGCTGAACGGAAAGCCGCTCGCGATCACCATGCGCACCCCGGGGGACGACTTCGCGCTCGCGGCCGGGTTCCTGGTCAGCGAGGGGGTGATCGCGACGGCCGACGAGCTGCGGGCGATCACCTTCTGTGAGGGGGCCACCGACGACGGCGTCAACACCTACAACGTGGTGAACGTGCGGCTCGCGCCCGGGGTCCCGGTCCCGGATATCTCGCTGGAACGCCACGTCTACACCACCTCCTCCTGCGGGCTGTGCGGCAAGGCCAGCCTGGACGCGGTCCGCACCACCACCCGCTTCCCCCTCGCCGACACTCCCCCACTGCGGCTCACCCCCGAGCTGCTGAGCGGGCTGCCGGACCGGCTCCGCGCGGCCCAGCGGGTCTTCGAACGCACCGGGGGGCTGCACGCCGCCGCCCTCTTCTCGGAAACGGGTGAGCTGCTCGACGCGCGCGAGGACGTGGGGCGGCACAACGCCGTCGACAAGGTCATCGGCCGCGCCCTCCAGAACGGGGGCCTCCCCCTCTCCCGCTCCATCCTCCTCGTCTCGGGCCGGGCCTCCTTCGAACTCGCCCAGAAGGCCGTGATGGCGGGCATCCCCGTACTGGCGGCCGTCTCGGCACCCTCCTCCCTCGCGGTGGATCTGGCATCCGAGGCGGGACTGACCCTGATCGGCTTTCTGCGCGGCCAAGACATGAATGTGTACGCGGGCGAGTCCCGCGTCGTCCTCCCGTGAGGCGGGGTGGCCGCCCGGCCCCGGTGGCCGCGATGGGGCCTGGCAGCCCGTCTGCCCAGTGCCCCTGCGCCGTCGCCCGGCTGCAGCCCGGTGGGCCCGTGGTTCCGTTGTGTTCTGTCTGCGGGGTTCGGTGGCCTCCGGGCTCACCTCCTCGTGAGCGGCGGACGAGACGTCACTCGTGCCGTGAGGCCGGGTTGCCCCGCCCCTCCCTGCGGGGGCGACCCTGCACCCCCCGAACCTTCCCCCGGAGCCCGGCTGCCTCGGTACCTGTCCGTACGACCGTGACTCGTCGTCGATTCTTCGATGGCCGCCCGCCCCCGGATTTCCCGTGGGAGTTTGGCCACCGGATTCGCTCAAGGTGCTCTGCCGGTGAATAGCTCCGTGTAAGGGCTCGACCTACCCGAGGTCGGTTCTGAGCCAAAGGGGCGCGTCGAGTTCTCGTGGCCGTCGCGCGGAGATCGTGAGGAACGAGCGATCGAGCACGTCGGACGCGAGAATCTCGACTAGAGCGCCCCGGAGGCGAGGAACCGCAAAAAATACAGGGAGGGTACGTCGTGCGCGAGTTCACGGCACCGCCGCTGCCCGTCGCGCCCCCTGTCGGCGGTCTCGCCGACGCGGTGTTCGCGCGTGCGGAGACGGAACCGGACCGGATCACGCTGGCGCGCAAGGACGACGGGGGTGTCTGGCGGGACGTCAGCGCGGCGCGGTTCCGGGACGAGGTGCTGGCCCTGGCCAAGGGGTTGTTGGCGGACGGGGTCCGGTTCGGCGACCGGGTGGCGCTGTTGTGCCGTACCCGGTACGAGTGGACACTGTTCGACTTCGCGCTGTGGACGCTGGGCGCGCAGTCCGTACCGCTCTATCCGACGTCGGCGCCGGAGCAGGTCCGCTGGATGCTCCAGGAGGCGCAGGTCACGGCCGTTCTGGTGGAGCACGAGGACCATGCCATGACGGTCGGTTCGGTGCTGGACCAGTTGCCTCTCCTCAAGCGGCTCTGGCAGCTCGATTCGGGCGCGGTGGAGCGCCTCGTGGTTTCCGGCGCGAGGGTGGCGGATGAGGTGGTCCACCGTCAGCGGCGGGCGGTCACGCCGGATTCGACAGCGACCGTGATCTACACCTCGGGGTCGCTGGGCCATCCCCGGGGGTGTGTGCTCACCCATGGCCAGCTGATGTTCCAGACCGACACCGTGGCCGCGCGCTGGGGTTCGGTCTTCCGCGCTCCTGCGGGTGAGGAGCCGTCGACGCTGCTCTTTCTGCCGCTGGCGCATGTCTTCGGCCGCATGGTGGAGGTCGCGGCGATTCGCGCCGGGGTCAAGCTGGGTCATCATCCGCTGTTGCGGGCGGGGTCGCTGCTGCCGGATCTGGCCGCGTTCCGGCCGAGTTTCGTGCTGGCTGTTCCGTATGTCTTCGAGAAGCTCTTCGATTCCGCCCGGCGTACGGCGGAGACGGAGGGCAGGGTGGCCTCGTTCGAGAAGGCCGTCGATGTCGCCGTGCGCCACGCCGAGGCCCGGGAGCGCCGTTCGCTCGGTCGGGGCGCGGGCCCTTCGCCGACGCTGCGGGTGCGGCATCAGTTCTTCGAGCGCGCCGTGTACGCCCGCTTGCGCGCCGCTATGGGAGGCAGGCTGCGGTACGCGATGTCCGGTGGCTCCGGCATGGACCGGACGCTGGGGCTCTTCTACGAGGGGGCCGGGATCAGCGTCTATGAGGGGTACGGGCTGACGGAGTCGGCGGCGGCCGCCACGGGCAATCCGCCCGAGCGCACGAAGCAGGGCACGGTCGGCCCGCCGATCCCCGGCACCGCGGTCAGGGTCGCGGACGACGGCGAGGTCTGGCTGCGCGGCCCGCATGTCTTCTCCGGGTATCTCGGTGACCCGGCCCATACGGCCGCCGTGCTCCGGGACGGCTGGCTGGTCACCGGGGATCTCGGTTTTCTCGACGAGGACGGCTATCTGACGATCACCGGTCGCAAGAAGGATGTGCTGGTGACCTCCGGCGGCAAGAGTGTCGCGCCGAACGCGCTGGAGGAGCGGGTACGTTCGCACCCGCTGGTGGCGCAGTGTCTGGTGGTCGGCGACGGGCGCCCGTTCGTGGCGGCGCTGCTGACGCTCGACCAGGAGGCGGTGGAGCACTGGCTGAGAATGCGTGAGCGCGCCCCGCTGCCGCCGGCGGAGGCGGCGCGCGACCCTGAGCTGACGGCGGAGGTCCGCCGTGCGGTGACCGCGGCCAACACGCAGGTCTCCCAGGCGGAGTCGATCCGGACGTTCCGTGTCCTGGACCGTCCGTTCCGGGAGGAGGAGGGGTTGCTGACGCCGTCGCTCAAGCCGCGCAGGGACGCGATCACCCGGGCGTACGCGGTGGAGATCGACGCCTTGTACCGATGACGTGGGGGCGGGGCTCCTGTGGCCTCGTGTCGCGCACACCTCTTGGTCCCGTCCCGGGCATGTCCTGATCTGTGGGCCCCCACTCGCTGTTCCGCCCGGGCTCATCTCCGCCACACTCCGCGTTCCATGGTCGTCGCCTCGGACGCGCTCCCTGGTCTCTCGTACCAAGGCCACTGGTGTCGTGTCTGCCACGCGCCGCCCCCTGGCCACGACGTCGGTCGTGGGATGGTCAACGCGCCACCAAGGCGCCGTGCTCCGGCCGGGAAGCGGGGAAGCCCCCTGTGGGGGGCGCGCGGCGCACTAGGCTGGCCACCGACGTGAGGTCCATCACCACGGGGGAAGCAACACACCATGACCGAGGTACGGGTCGAGACCGCCGCGCCCGCCGCCGCCACGCGGCACGAATCCGCCGTGCCGGAGGTACGCGTCGCGTGTGAGGGGGACGGGGACGGCCGCGCCGACGGGGCGGCGCAGCAGCACCATCCCGCCGTGGAGGCGGCTATCGCGCACGCCCACGAGCTGGCACGGTGTTCGCTCGCGGGGGTCCCGGACGAGGACGGCTGGCGGATCTCCGGGATGGACGTCAGCTTCGGGCTCACCCTCGCGCACCCGGTCGGCGCCGGGGAGTCGTTCGCGGTACGGCTTCGCGTGGAGCGGGACCCGGGCACCCCATGAGCACGGGGGCCAAGGACGGCGGCCACCGGGTCGATCTGTTCCGGTCCCGGCTGCGGCTCGGCGGGGGGTTCCTGGTGACGCGTCGGCATGTGCTGGCGGCGCTGGGTCCCGAGCACGCCAAAGAACACGCGGAACACACCGACCGCCCAGACCGCACCGACCCCGCAGACCGCACCGACCGCACCGACCGCGTGGAACACACCGACCACGCGGAACACACCGACCACGCAGACCGCACCGACCGCACCACACCTCTGACGGTGGTGTTCGCCGACGGCACCCGGGCGGCGGGGTCGCTGCGCCGGCACGACCGGGACACGGGCATGGCGCTGGTGGAGTTCGTGCCTCCGGACACGCTCGCCCAGCCGGTTCCCACCGCGGCGCCCGCCCATGAGGGCCAGCACTGGCGGCCGCTGTGCGGCCTGGAGCACCCCGGGGTCACCACGGCCGGACGGATCGCGGCCGTCTCCGTACGCCGTCGGCCGCCGTACCGGGCCGACGGCGGCGTCACCGTGGAGGCGCTGCGGCTGACGGGCGAGGGGCTGCCCGCGGGGGCGCGTGTGCCCGGTGGACCGGTGGCGGGGTTCGCCCGGGACCGGGAGCCGACCGTCGTGGGGCTGCTGCCGGAGCCCGGTGCGCCGGGAGAAGCACCCCCGGGAGAAGTACCGCCCGGTGGGGAGCCGTTCTACGCGATCAGCGCGCGGGAGGCGCTGGGGCGGTTCGAGGAGTTCGGGGTGGAGCGGCTGACGGCGGAGCTGTGTCTGGAGGGCGGCCCGGAGCCGGAGGCCGTGGCCGGGGCGGAACCGGCCGGGTGCGCCGACCGGGACGTCCCGTCTCCGGGTTCCCCCGCCGGTGGGGACCTCCCCCGGGCGCTGACCGCCCTGGTGACGCTCGCGTCGGCCGTCTTCGACTCCGCGCGGGCCAGCGGCGACCCGGCCCTCATGGAGCACGCGGGCGACAGTGTGGCCATCGCCGCCCAGCGGATCTCCGCGCTCCTCGGCACGCGCCACCCGCTCTCCCTGGCGGCGCTGCGGACCCTGGCGGCGATGGAGTACGAGACGGCGCTCGCCGCCGGTCCGCCGGAGCGGCTGGAGGGGGCGCGTGCCCTGGTCGCGGCGTCCGGCCGCAGGGAGGCGCGTGGAGGGCCCCGGCTACGGCTGCCCGAGCCGGTCGCGCGCCCGGTCTCCCCCGTTTCGGACGCGCGACGGGCCGAACGCTGGCAGCAGCTCCTGGGATCGGTGCTGGTCCGGCGCGGCGCCACGGTGTGGGCGCCGGCGACGGGGGGTCAGCGGGCGTTGCTGGCCGCGCTGATGCTGGCGGGCCGGGTCCAGTCGACGGCCGAGTTGGCGGATGCCCTCTGGGACGGCGAGCCGCCGCCGGGCGCCGCCCGGGAGATCCACGCCCACGCGGCGGCGCTGCGGCGGCTGCTGCCCCCGGACCTGCTCACCACCGCCGCGCCGGACGGTTACGCGCTGCGCCCCGGCCCCGGCGCGGTGCTCGACCTGGACCGGGCGCGTGAACTGTCCGACCGCGCGGGTCGCGCGCTGGCGGACGGGGATCTGACCCGGGCGCGTGAACTGACGGCGCGCGCGCTGGCGCTCGCCGAGGGCGAACCGCTGGCGGACGTGCCCGATCCCTATCTGCGCTCCGCCCGGCGCACCTGGCGCCTGTGGTGGCTGGAGCTGCGGGAACGCCGGATCGAACTCGACCTGCGCGCGGGCGCGTACGCCGAGGTGGTGCCCGAGCTGACGGCCCTCACCGACGCCCACCCCGCGCGGGAACGGCTGCACCGGCAGCTGATGGTGGCCCTGTACCGGACCGGGCGGGCCGACGAGGCCCTCGGTGTCGCGGAGGACTTCGCCCGGTCCGCGGTCCGCGCGGGACGTCCTCCGGTGGCCGGGGTGGCCGCGCTCGCGGCGAGCGTGGCGGACCGGGAGCGGTCCCTGGCCGACCCGGCGGGTCAGCACGCGCCTCCCGGTGCCGTGCCCGCCCTGCTGCCGCCCCCGGTGGCCGACTTCACCGGGCGCGCCGCGCTCCTGGACGAGCTGTGCGAGCGGCTGACGGCGGGGGCCGGAGGGGTGACGGTCGTCTCGGTCGCCGGTGCCGGGAAGACTGCGCTCGCCCTCCAGGTGGCGCACGGGGTCCGCGACCGGTTCCCCGACGGGCTGCTCTATCTGGACTGCCGGGGCTCGGGCGCCGAACCGCTGGACGCGGAGACGGTGCTGCGCGCGCTGCTCACCTCCCTGGGCGTCGCCGCGCTGGAGATCCCCGAGGGGCTCGACCGCCAGGCGCGGCTCTACCGCTCCCTGCTGGAGGGACGGCGCGTCCTGGTCGTCCTGGACGACGCGGGCGGCGATCTGCCGATACCACGGCTGCTCACCGACTTCCCGGGCTGCGCCCATCTCGTCACCCGGCGTGCGGCGTTCGCCGGACCCCGGGGCGTCGCCCCGCTGCGGCTGGGGGTCCTGGACTCCGGTGAGGCGCTGGAGCTGCTGGCCCGGTGCGCGGGGCGGGAGCGGGTGGCGGCGGAGCCGGAAGCCGCCGCCCGGCTGGTCGCGGCCTGCGGGTTCCTGCCGTTCGCGATCCGGGCGACGGGCCGGCTGCTGTCGGAGCGCGCGCACACCCCCCTGGCCACGGTCCTGGAGCGGACGGGCACCTTGCGGAACGCGCCCGCGCCCGCCGCCGCCCTGGAGCCCGCGTACGCGCTCCTGGACGAGGCGGAGGCGCGTGCCTACCGGCTCCTCGGTCTCGTCCACGGGCCCGATCTCTCGGTCCCGGCAGCGATGGCCGTGCTCGGTCGTGAGCGCGCCGAGACGGAGCGGCTGATCGCCTCCCTGGTCGCGGTCTGTCTGCTGGAACCCGTCTCCGCAGGCCGCTACCGCTGTCGTGACCTCGTGCGCGCCCACGCGCGGGCGCGCACGGCGCGCGCCGAGCGCGAGGCGGTCCTCGCCCAGCTGCTCGACTTCCATCTGGCCGCCGCGCGCGACGCCTACGCGGTACTGAGGCCCGGTGACCGTGGCCTGCGCCACTTGGAGGCCGCGCACCACCCTGGTGTCGCGTTCACCTCGCCCGGGCAGGCCCGCGCCTGGCTGGCCCACGAGGCGTCCAGCGTCTTCGCCCTGGTGCAGCAGCTCGTCAACGGGCCCCGGCTACGGCCCTGTGTCGACCTCCTGTGGTGTGTGCGGGAGCTGTACGCCCTCGCCAGCACGGCCAGCGCCCGCGGCTGCGAGGCCGCCGCGCGGCGGGCCCTCGAAGCGGCGAGCACCGCCGGTGATCTCCGGGCCGAGGGCCGGGCCCGGGCCGTGCTCGCCAAGGCGTACATGGTCAGTGGGGCGCTCACCCTCGCCGGTGACCAGGCGGCGCGCGCCCAGCAGCGCGCCCGCGCGGCGAACGACCCCCTGTTGACCGCCTGGACGCCCTATGACCTGGGGATGGTCGCCATCCAGCAGGGACGGCCGCGGGAAGCGCAGCCGCTGCTGCGGGAGGCGCTCACCCGCTTCCGCGCCGACGGCAACGGCTACGGCACCGCGAGGACCCTCAGCGCGCTCGCCCAGGTGCAGACCGCCCTCGGCCGCCCGGACGCGGCGGTCGCCCTCGCCGAGCGCGCCATCGACGCGCTCGGCGACGACACGCCGACGCTGACGCTGGCCGAGTGCCGCTACGCCCTCGGCACGGCGCTGGCGGCCGCCGGGCGCCCCGACGAGGCGTCACGCTGTCTCACCTTGTCGCTGACGACGCCCGCCGATGGCCGTCAGCCGGTACGGGAGGGGCTGGCCCGCTTGCGGCTGGCGGAGCTGCGGCTCGCGGCGGGCGAGGCCGGGGCGGCGGCCGTCGAGGCCGAGCGGGCGCTGGCCGCGCTGCGGGACGGCGGGGACGGGGCGGGGCGGGCGCGGGCGCTGGGGCTGCTGGGGGACGCGCTGGAGGCGGGGGGACGGCGGGGGCGGGCGCGGGCCTGCTGGACCACCGCGCTGGAGCTGTGCGCGCAGTTGCCGCCCGAGGACACCCGCGACCTCCTCCCCCGCCTCCGTACCCGCCCCACCGCCTCCTGACCCCACCGGGCCGCGCCCACCCCGGCGCCCCGGGCCTCCCCTCCCCTGCCGGGCAGGCGTTCCCACCCGCCCAGCCCCGTACCCGGTCCCACCCTGCGACGTAACCCGCGCCCCGGCGTACGGGACCCCGCTGGGGCTGTACGTCGTGTACGTACCCTGTGGGATCGCTCCCGGGTGTGGGCCCGTCCGGCAGGGGCCGGGGCGACACGGCCCGGTGCCCGGGAGGTGGGCTTGTGCCCACCCTCACCAAGCCCCCGGCCGGGGGTGAGCCCCATCGCCCCGGGCGGAACCCGTGCCCGCAAGCGGGGTGGAGCACCGCGCGGGTAAGTGGGCCCGCAGGGGGCGTAGGGGCTGTCAGGAGAGGGTGACGCGGAGGAGGCGGTCGGAGCGGGCGGGCTGGAGGACGCCCGCGTTGCTCGTGGTGAGCCACAGCTGGTCGCGGCCCGGCACCTTCGTCACCGTCCGGAAGCGCCCGTACACGCCTTTGTAGTAGGACTTCGCCACTCCCACTCCCTCCCCTTTCGGCGCCAGCGGTATCTGCCACAGCCGTTCCCCGCGCAGGGACGCCATGTACACCGCGTCGCCGGCGATGGCGATCCCGCTGGGTGAGGCGACCGCGGTCTTCCAGGTCTTCTTCGGGTTGGTCATCCCGGGTGTGGCGCAGCTGCCTTCGCAAACGGGCCAGCCGTAGTTGCGGCCGGGTTTGATGAGGTTGAGCTCGTCGCGGCGGTCCTGGCCGAGTTCGGCGGACCACAGGCGGCCTCTGGCGTCGAAGGCGAGGCCCTGGGGGTTGCGGTGTCCGACGCTGTAGACGAGGGTCCGGAAGGGGTTGCCGGGAGCGGGCTTTCCGGCGGTGGTCATCCGCAGGATCTTGCCGTTGAGGGAGCGGCGGTCCTGGGCGAGGGCGGGTTCGGCGGCGTCGCCGGTGGAGGCGTAGAGGTGGCCGTCGGGGCCGAAGGCGAGCCGTCCGCCGTTGTGGACGACGGCCTTCTTGATGCCGCGTACGAGGGTCTTGTACCCGGTCAGGGTGGTGCCTTTGAGGGTCATGCGGGCGATCCGGTTGCCGTCGGTGGAGCTGTGCATCACGTAGATGTGCTTGTTGGTGGCGTGGCCGGGGTCGACGGCGACGCCCATGAGGCCGCCTTCGCCGCCGTCGCCGACCGTGTGGGGCACGGTGCCGAGCGGGCTCCGGGAGCCGGCGCGGGTGACCTGGTAGACCGTGGCGGAGTCGCGTTCGGTCACGAGGGCCGCCTGGCCGCCGGGGAGCCAGTCGATGCCCCAGGGCACCGTCCATCCGCTGGAGATCGAGGTGATGCGGGTCGGTGTCCCGAAGGCTCCGCCGCTGTCAGCCGTGGCGGCGGAGGCGGGTGGGACGAGCGTGGCGGCCAGCGCCGCCGCGCTCGCCGCCACGACCGTGACCGTGCGTGTGGTGCCGTGATGCATAGGTGTTCCTCTGTGGGAAGGTGATCGTGCTATCCCACCTCTAGATGGTCGAGATTGGGTGCGCCGTTCCCTGTGGTCGCCGTCGTCCGGATGGTGTTGGTGCCCGCGGTGAGCGGAACGGTCAGGGTGACATCGGTCCAGCCGGTCCACGCCCCGGTGGGCCCGAACGACCGGCCCGCCGCCACCACACTCCCGTTGACGGACACATCCATCGGCCGGTCCGCCGTGGTCCCGTTGGCATAACGGAAGGTCAGCGTCGCCGTCCGGGCCACAGGCGACGCCACACTCCACTCCACATACGCCCCAGCCGCATTGGGCGTGTTCACAAAACCCGTCCCACTGAAACCACCGTGGTTGGAGTCGACCGTGGACCCGGCGGTGTACCGCGCGCCCTCCGCCTCATACCGTACGGATCCACCCGAGCCGGGGGTGACCCGGATCAGCCGGGTCTCGCCCGGGCGGAGGGTGGCGCTGAAGCCGGTGGCGGACTGGCCCGCGCTCTGGCCCGACCAGAGGTCGGTGAGGGTGGCGGGGCCGGTGAGACCGATCTGGGACCAGGTGACGCTCACGGTCTGGTTGCCGGAGGTGCCGGTGTTGAAGAGGGCGACGATGTGGTCACCGCCGGGCTGGCGTTTGGCCCAGACCTGGCGGGGGGTGGCGTCGACGATCCTGCGGGCGGCGACACCGTCCTGGTTGACGGCGATGAGCCGGTCGTTGGCGAGCATCGCCGTGTCGGTGGCGGTGAGCGCGGTCAGATCGGTGCCGATCAGCAGCGGGGAGGCGGCCATCGCCCACAGGGTGAGGTGGGAGCGGCGCTGGTCGGCGGTGAGGCCGACCTGGTCGCCGTTGCCGATCTGGAGGGAGTCCAGGTCGTTCCAGCCGCCGGGGCCCGCGTAGGGCTGCCAGGCGGAGGCGGAGCCGAACCGGGAGGTGATCTTGGCCCAGCTGGTCAGGGGGAAGCCGCTGCCGTTGGAGCCGGGGCCGCAGTAGCACTCGACATCGCCCTGGGTGCGCCAGCTGTTGGCGAGCTGGCGCCAGGTGGGGGCGTCGGCGATGTTGAGGTTGTTGGAGAGGGCGTAGGTGATGGGGCGGCCCGAGGCGCGCAGGGCCTTGTCCCAGGCGCGTACGTCGGGGATGTCATGGCTGCCGACCCCGTCGATCTTGAGGTAGTCGACGCCCCAGTCGGCGAACTGCCGGGCCCAGGAGTTCACGAACTCCTGCGCGCCGGGCTTGCTGTAGTCGAGGTAGTACATGTTCTTGCAGTTGTAGTTCTTCTCCTGCCGGGTGGTGTCCGCGATGTCACGGGCCCGGTAGGGGGTGCCTTCGACGGGCGTGTTCTGGGTGACCGCGTTCTTGGCGATGCCGGGGGTGACGTAGAAGCCGAACTTCAGCCCCTTGGCGTGGATGTAGTCGGCCAGGGCCTTGATCCCGGAGGGGAACGTGGCCTGGTCGACCGCCCAGCGGCCGTACTGGTCGACCACGAAGCCGTTGGCGTCGCACTTCTGGTAGAAGTCGTCGAGGTTGACATAGACATAGCCGTGGTCCTTGAGACCACTGCTGACCAGGGCGTCGGCCTGTGCCTTGATCTTGGCCTCGGTGGGCCAGCGGCGGACGAAGCTCCAGCTCGACCAGCCCATGGCGGGCCGGAGGGCGAGTCCGTTGTCCGAGGCGGCGGCGGGCTGGGGGGAGCCGACCTGGGCGGCCAGGATCAGAGGCAGGGCGAGCAGGGTGGCGAGGGCGGTGTGGCCCATGGTTCTGAGCGGTCTCATGGCGAGGTCTCCACATCGAGCCGGTCGAGGTTGGGGGCTCCGTTCGCGCTGGTGGCGGTGGTGCGGATGGTGTTGGTGCCCGCGGTGAGCGGGACGGTCAGGGTGGCATCGGTCCAGCCGGTCCACGCCCCGGTGGGCCCGAACGACCGGCCCGCCGCCACCACACTCCCGTTGACGGACACATCCATCGGCCGGTCCACCGTGGTCCCGTTGGCATAACGGAAGGTCAGCGTCGCCGTCCGCGCCGCGGGCGACGCCACACTCCACTCCACATACGCCCCCGTGGCGTTGGGCGTGTTGACGAAGCCCGTCCCACTGAAACCACCGTGGTTGGAGTCGACCGTGGACCCGGCCGTGTACCGCGCGCCCTCCGCCTCGTACCGCTCGGGTGCGGGTCCTGGGCCGGTGCCGCCGCCCGCGTAGGCGGTGCCGATCCAGGACTCGTCGATCCTCAGCCGCTTGGCGCGGGTGGAGTCGCTGGTGGCGGCATGGGTGGAGAGGACCTCCAGCCGGAGATGGCGGGTGGAGAGGGCAGCGAGGTCAATGGTCGCGACCCCGCGTCGGCTGGGCAGGGTGCCGGTCTTCACCGGGCTGCCCCAGGAGCTGCCGTCGGCGCTGACGTAGACGCGGTAGTCCTTGATCCGCGCGGACTGTTCGGTGGCGGAGCGGGCGTAGCTGACGGAGTCCTCGCGCTGGTTGAGGCCGAGATAGCGCACGGGCCGGGTGGAGCCCAGATCGAAGCGGAGGGAGACAGGGGTGGTCTTGTCGCTGTCCCAGTAGGTCCGGTAGTCGCCGTCGGCGGCGGCCGTCGGGCCATGGCCGCTGGTGGACGCGGAGGCGCTCATGGTGTAGGCGGAGGGCGGCAGGATGCCCTCGCGGCCGCCGGTGACGACCTTGAGGACGGTGTCGTAGGGGTCCCAGTCGCCCAGGCCGGTGAGGGTGAGGGTGCCATCGCGCTGGCTGTGGGCGACGGGGGCGCCGGTACGGAGGTTGGTCACGGCCGTGACCCGGTAGCCGTTGTCGCGCAGCCGCAGCGTGGAGGTGGACGGCGGGGTGATCACATGGATGTAGTGCCGGTCGGGGTCGGCGCGGCTGATGGTGGTGACCCCGTGGGCGCCGTCGTTCCAGAACCCGGGGGTGAGGCCGCCATACATATAGCCACCGCCCTCGGTGCCGTCGAGGGACTCCCAGATCGGGCGGAGATAGCCCTCGGCGAAGGTGTTGAAGGAGGCTTGGTTACTGGGGAAGACCCCGTTGACCTGGGCGGTCTCGGCCATGAGGGCCTTGACCGAGGACCCGGCGTTGGTGATCAGCCGGCCGAGGGTGAGCTTGCGGTCGACGGCGGGGTCGGAGCCGTCGTACCACCAGGCGCCGGTGGAGGGGAGTTTGAAGTCGGCCTCGATCAGCCGGGGGGCGGCGGTGTAGACGGCCTGGGGGTAGTCGTAGGCGGGCGACATCCCGGTCTTCTGCTCATTGCTGATCATGTCCATGATCGGGGTGTCTTCGTTGTTGTTGCTGATCGTGTAGTGGGGGCGGCGCTGGTAGATCTTGGCGTAGAGGTCGTTCCGCTCCCAGTACGCGTTGTCGTTGTCGATCCAGAAGCCCGCCAGCTCCGGGTAGCGGTCCATGACCTCGAAGAAGAGGTCATAGGAGTACTCGCCGAAGCCGTCCCGGGTGTGGAGGTCGACCCGGCGGCCCTTGTGGGCGGAGTAGGCGGCGGAGTCGAGCCACTCATGGCCGCCCTCCGCGTGCCACTGGGGGTCGTCGGTCATATAGAGGATCGTGCGCAGCCCCTTGGCCTTGGCCGCCGCGATCAGCTCACCGGTGAAGTCCCGCCGGGTGGCGCAGCTCCCCGGGATCTTCGACGGCCAGGGGCGGGCGTATCCCAGCCGGGAGTGGAAGGTGGCGAGGACGAGGTACTGGGCGTGGAGCTTCTGGGCCTCACGCACCCAGTAGTCGGCGTTCCAGCCACCGCTGGTGACGGCGTTCTCCCAGGCGGTGCAGCTGGTGTGGGCGGGTGCGGTGCGCTGGCCCCAGTGGAGGAAGAGTCCGGCGACGGACTCGCGCAGCGGGGTCTGGCGTGGGTGTTCGACTTCGGCGTGGGCGGGGCCCGGAAGGGTGAGCGCGCCGAGGAGCAGCGCGCCCACCGTGATCAGACGCGCCCAGGGGCGACGTCTCATGCGGGTCCGTCCAGATAGTCGAGGTTGGGCGCGCCCTCGGCGCCGGTGGCGGTGGCGCGGACCGTGTTGGCCCCGGCCAGCAGCGCGGCGGGGACGGCGACGGTGCGCCAGCTGGTCCAGGCCCCGGTGGCGGGGAAGGGGACGGCGGTGGCGACGGTGGTCCCGTTGACGGAGATGTCCAGGGGGCGGTCGGTGGTGGTGCCGTTGGCGTAGCCGACGGCCAGGGTGGCGCTGCCCGCCGTGGTGGCGTTCACGGTCCACTCCACATAGGACCCGGCGGCGTTGGGGGTGTTGACGAAGCCGGTGCCGCTGTAGCCGGTGTGGTTGGAGTCGATGGTGGACCCGGCGGTGTAGCGGGCGCCCTCCGCCTCGTACCGCTGGGGCAGGGGTCCGGTGGGTTCGCAGTTCTGGGTGGAGCCGGTCTGGCTGATCCGCAGGGCGCCGCCGCCGGTGTTGGCGCTGTTGCTGGCGCAGTAGCCGGTGACGCTCTGGAAGAGGAGGTCGGAGGGGCTGCTGGAGCCGCGCTGGGCGGTGAAGCGGTCGAGGCGGATGCCGGTGCTGTTGTTGGCGATGATCGCGGGCCGTCCGTCGTTGGCGGCGAAGCGGACCTCGCTGTCGGTGAAGCGGAGGTTGTCGGCGCCCCGGATGTACCAGCCGAAGGCGGGCCGGGTGCCGATGGAGTTGGGGTTGTAGTTGGTGGGCTGGTTGCTGGGCGGGCTGGTGGACAGGGTGCCGCTGCCGCCGGGGACGGTGAGGTCGACATTGGTGAAGGTGATGTCCCTGACCCGGCTGGTGCCGGACTCGCCCCAGATGGTGGGCGAGTAGGAGGCGTTCTTCCCGGTGCCCTTGATGTTGGTGTAGGTGATGCCGCTGATGGAGCCCACGCCGGGGTTGTTGCCGCAGCGCTTGCGGCTGCCGACCTTCAGCATGATCGGGGAGCGGACCTCGGTCATGGTGATGTCCTTGTAGTGGACGTCGGAGATCCGGGAACCGTCCATGGAGACCATGCCGAGGCCGGACTTGTCCGAGCCCTTGATGGTGATGCGTTCGAAGCGGTAGTTGGTGAAGTCACCGCAGGTCTCGGAGCCGAACATCAGCGCGTTGCAGCAGCCCGCGGAGAGATAGGAGTCGCTGACGGTGACGTTGCCGTTGGTGAGCTTGGCGCCGAGGGCGTAGTCGCTCTTGAAGGCGAGGGCGTCGTCGTTGGCCTCGAAGCGGGCGTTGGTGATCCGGACGTTGGTGGTGTTGATGACGTTCCAGCCGTCGCGGTCCATGGCGGTGTCGATGACCAGCCGGTCGGAGACGACGTTGTCGCAGTCGTTGATGAGGGCGGCGAAGTGGCCGCCCTCGCGCAGGGTGATCCCCGACAGGGTCAGATTGGTGCAGCGGGTCAGCGAGATGATCTTGTCGGCCTCGCCCGGCTTCGGGTTGCCGGTGATCAGGGCGCCGTCGCCGTCGATGACCCCGGCGCCGGTGAAGCCGATGTCGGTGAGCCGGTCACCGTAGATCATCGCGTTGTGGAAGTGGCTGTGCCCGTAGTCCTGGTAGTCGTCCCACGGGTTGGTCTCGGGTGGGTCGTAGGTGTCGGCGGCGTTGCCGCTGAGGGTGGCGCCCGCGTCCAGGTGGAGCGTCACATGGCTCTTGAGATGGATCGTGTTCTTGGACTCGTAGGTGCCGGGGGTGAAGCGCACGATCCCGCCCCCGGCGCCGTTGGCCGCCGTGATGGCCCGGTTGATGGCGCCGGTGTCGTTGGTGGAGCCGTTGCCGACGGCACCGTAGTCACGGACGTTGAACTCGGCGGCGCGCGGCGGCGGCACGGTGACATGGTCACCGCCGCGGAGCGGGACGACCGTGCTCACGGCGGGGGCCGGGGCGGCGGAGGCGGCCCCGGTCACCGGTGCCGACGCGGCGGCGGTGGCGGGGAGCTGGGCGAGGCCGAGGGCCACGGCCAGCCCCAGTAACGCGGTCGCGGCGCTTGTACGGGCGCTCTTCATCGTCGTCCTCCTCAGACGATCAGGCGGTCAGACGAGCTGGTAGGCGCGCATTTGGGAGAGGAGCAGGTGACAGTTCTGGAGCGAGCCGGAGCTGTCGCCGAGCGAGCGGTAGATGCCCCACTTGGGGCGCACCCGGTCGGCGAGGAAGGTGTCGACGCCGCTGCGGCTCCTGTCGATGATCGTCGTGCCACCGCTGGAGAGGATCCACCGCACCGAGCCCGCCGAGCCGTCGGCGATCTTCATCTGGAAGTCCACATCGGTCCACTTGTTGTGCAGCGGCTCCAGATCGGTGCTGCCGACGGTGATGTTCTGCTCGAACAGCTTCAGCTCGATGGTCTGCCGCCCGCCGGAGCGCCGCAGCGACTGCACCACGATGGGCCCGGTCCCCTGGCCCGGCTGCTTCATCTGCATGATGTGGGTGAAGGTCGTGGTCGCCTTCAGCGAGCTGGGGATGAACATGGAGTAGGTGATCCGCCAGGTCTCCCCCTTCTTCCACTGGAGGAAGGAGTTGCCGTCGCGGCAGCCGGTGACCTCATGGCGCTGGCGGTCGGTGCTGGTGTCGCGGTCGACGGTGTGCATGGTGAAGCGGAAGGTGTCGCCCTCGGCGAGGATGTGGGGCGCGGCGGCGGGGTGGGAGTCGGCGCGGTCGTCCTCCAGTGTCTCGAAGGCCCGCAGCTTGTCCACGCTGGCCGAGGGCGACCAGCGCAGCTGCCAGGCGGCGGCGCTCCCGGGCGTGCCCTGGGCGTTCGCGGCGGTGGCGAGCCCCGGGATCCCCGCGGCGACGGCCCCGCCGATGGCGGCTCCGAGGACGGCGCGGCGTGAGGTGCTCATGGGTTCTTACCTCCGGGTGAGTTGCTCGTTCATGATCAGGAAGGCGCCGAGACCGTGGAAGTCGTTGGTCTCGCGGGCGCGCTGGATGTAGTAGGCGTAGGAGCCCACATTGGTGCCGACCGAGATGTCGGCGAGCTGGGTGCGGCCGTCCCCGCCGAGGGAGATCTTCGCGAGGACGCCTTGGTGGCCACGGTCGGCGACGCGCTGGAAGCGGGGGTCCACATATCCCTGGCGGACCGAGCGGTCCAGGGCGTAGGTGAACATGCTGGAGCAGGAAGTCTCGGTCCAGTTGCCGCTCTGGGACGCCTTGTCCACCACCTGGAACCAGCGTCCCGTGGCCGGGTCCTGGTAGCGCTCGATGCCCGTCGCGAGGCCGCGCAGGATGGTCAGCAGCGCCTCCCGCCGGGGGTGGGTGGCGGGCACCGCGTCCAGGACGTTGACGAGCGCCATCGCGTACCAGCCGATCGCCCGGCACCAGTGCTCGGGCGCGAGCCCGGTGCCCGGGGCGGCCCACGCGGACGCGCCGGACTCGTCCCAGGCGTGCCGCAGCAGCCCGTTCGCGGTCTGGAGCCGTCCGCCGTAGACCGCGAGCTGCCGGGTGGCCTCGTCGGCCGCGTACGCCATGTCGCCGAACTGCCGTCCGTACTCGACCAGGAAGGGGTTGACCATATAGACCCCGTCGGCCCAGAGCTGGTGGTGACGGCTGGTGGAGGTGGAGTGCCAGAAGCCGCCCTCACGGGTGCGGGGGTAGCTGGTCAGCCGGTCGCGGATCTTCCGGGCGGCCTTCTGGTACCGGGCCTGCCCGGTCTCCCGGTGCAGGATGGTCAGCAGCCGCCCGGCCTGCATGCTGTCGAGGTTGCCGAAGTCCTGCGCCATGGTGCCGTCGGGGCGTACGAAGCGGTCGGCGTAGGCGCGGAGGTACGCGAGGAGCCGGACGTCCCCGGTCCGCTGGTACACCAGGTACTGACCGTAGAGGTAGAGCCCCACCGGATAGGACCAGCCGCCGATGGCGGACGGGGTGTGGCGGGCCATGGTGGACTCGACCACCGCCAGCGACCAGTCGGTGGTGCCGCTCGGCGCGCCGACGGTGAGGGAGTCCAGATTGGGCCCGCCGAGCGCCCCGGCCGAGGTGGCCCGGACCGTGTTGACGCCCGCCGCCAGGGTCGCGGTGACGCCCTGGGTGCGCCAGTCGGTCCAGCCGCGGGTGGGGCCGAAGGCCAGGTCGTCGGCGACGGTCACGCCGTTCACGGTGATGTCCAGCGGGCGTGCGGCGGCGGTCCCGTTGGCGTAGCGCAGCGTGAGCGGGACCGGCCCGGCGTTCTCGGCGGTGACCTGGAACTCGACATGGCCGCCGGGCACGTTGTCGTAGTTGACGAACCCCCGGCCGGTGAACCCGGCGTGGTTGCGCTCCACCGCCCCCTGGCTGATGGTGGCGTCCTCCGCCTCGTACCGTACGGAGGCGGGGGCGGCGGAGGCGGGAGCGGCGAAGGCGGGAGCGGCGAAGGCGGGAGCGGCGACGGGTGGCGCGGTGAGCACACCGCCCGTGAGCACGGCGGCGAGCAGCAAGACGGCCGGGCGCCTCATGATCCCTCCGTACGGTAGGTGTACGCGTCGGCGGCGGGTGCGGCGGTGGGCGTACGGTCCACCAGCGCCCGTACGAGCGCGTGGTCGGGCGAACGGGAGCAGACGGGGTCGGTGCGGGCGGCGTCCCCGGTCAGGGCGTACGCCTGGCAGCGGCAGCCGCCGAAGTCCACGGTCCGCAGCTCACAGCTCCGGCAGGTGTCACTCATCCAGCTCTCGCCCCGGTAGCGGGCGAAGGCGGGCGAGGAGTACCAGATCCACTCCAGCGGATGGTCGGTGATCCGGGGCGCGTGGAGTCCGGGCAGCGCGGCGGCGGCCGGGCAGGGGTAGACCGTCCCATCGGGGGCGACGGTCAGCGACACCGCGCCCCAGCCGCCCATACAGGGTTTGGCGACGCCGTCGACATAGTCGGGAACCACCCACACCAGTTCCATCCGCCCCGTGAGCCGGGGCCGCCACTGCTCGACGCGCTCGCGCGCGGCGGCGATCTGGGCGCGGCCGGGCAGCAGCGCGTCACGGTTGCGCAGGGCCCAGCCGTAGAACTGGGTGTTGGCCAGTTCGATACGGTCGGCGCCCCAGGCCAGACCCAGTTCGATCAGCGCGTCGAGCGCGTCGAGGTTGGCGCGGTGCAGGACGACATTGAGCCCGAGCGGCAGCCCGGCCCGCCGCACCAGCGCGGCGGCGCGCTCCTTCGCGGCGAAGGAACGGGCCCCGGCGATGAGTTCGGAGGCGCTGGGGTCGGCGTGCTGGACGGAGAGCTGGACGCTGCGCAGCCCGGCGTCCACGAGGGTGTCGAGCCGGCGTTCGCCCAGTCCGACCCCACTGGTGACGAGTTGGGTGTGGATGCCCACGCCGTCGGCGGCGGCGACGATCTCCGTCAGATCGCGCCGGAGCAGGGGTTCGCCCCCGGAGAGATGGCTCTGGATGACGCCCAGGTCAGCGGCCTGACGAAAGACGTCCGCCCACTGTTCCGTACAGAGCTCGTCTGACCGACTGGTCAGTTCGACGGGGTTGGAGCAGTAGGCGCAGCGGAGCGGACAGCCATGGCTCAGCTCGGCCAGCAGCGCCCAGGGCGGCGCGGGGGAGGGAGCGGGCGAGGCAGCAGGCGCGGAGGAACGGGCAGGCGCGGGCGAACGGGCAGGCGCGGGCGAACGGGCAGGCGCGGAGGAGGGAGCAGGCGCGGAGGAGTGGGCGGGCGCCGGGGAGGTCATGACAGCCAGCCCTCCTCGCGCAGCTTCCCGAGGAAGGCGGGCACCTCGTCGGCGACGGGCGCGCCGGGGTGGCTCCCGCTCAGCTCGTCGACGATGGCCCGGACATCGCGCTCCCCGTCGACAAGCCGCAGGATCGAGCCCGCGTCACCGCGGAGCACCACCACGCGCTCGGGCAGCACCAGCAGGTCGAGCCCGCGGACCCGGTCCCGGCGGAAGACCACCGCCCGGGCGAGCGCGGGCCGCCAGGAGAGCCCGGTGGCGGATCCGGGCCGGGTCGGGGCGCCATCGCCGCCGACCGGATCGGTGGCAGGAGTCGGGCGCGCCCCGCCGCCGGACCGCGCCCGGCTCCCCCCGGACCGTACGCCTCCGCCTCCCGGGCGTGCCGCGCCACCGCCGGAGCGCGCGGCCGCGGCACCACCGGGCCGCACCCCACCGCCACCGGCGGGCACCGGCCCCCCGGCGCCCATCGGCCGACCGCTCCCGGCGCCCTTGGGCGCGTCCCCGGCGCTCACCGCCCCTCCCCCGCCGCGTCGACCGCGTCCAGCAGCGACCAGAGCACCTCGCACTTGAAGCGGAGCGCGGCGACCGCGGCCTCCTGCTCCCGCCGCGTGACGGCCCGGCGCAGCACGAGCGCCAGCGCCTCCTGACTGTCGCGCGAGCCCTGGCCCACCCGGTCGCGGAAGTAGGTCAGCCCATCGGCCTCGATCCACGGGTAGTGCCGTTCGAACGCCGCGATCCGGGTCCGCATGAGGGTGGGGGCCGCCAGTTCGGTCAGCGAGGCAGCGACGGCCTCCAGCGCCGGGCGCAGCCGGCAGAAGTTGACATAGCCGTCGACCGCGAGCCGCACTCCCGGCAGCACCTCGGCCCCGGCGAGCAGCCGGGCGCGCTCCACCCCGGCGGCCTCGCCGAGCCGGAGCCAGCGTTCGATGCCGCCCTCGCCCGGCGCGTCACCGTCGTGGTCGCGGATCCGCCGCAGCCAGGACCGCCGCGACTCGCTGTCGTCGAACTTGGCGAGGATCAGCGCGTCCTTGACGGGGATATGGCGCTGGTAGTGGAACCGGTTGACGATCCATCGGCGCAGTTCGGCGGGGGTGAGGCCGCCGTCGTGCATCCGCTGGTTGAAGGGGTGCCGGTCGTGGTAGCGCTCGGCGGGCACGGCGCGCAGCGCGGTGGTGAACTCCTCCGGGCTCAGCGGCGCGGCGGTACTCGCGGTGTCAGCGGCGCTGACGGTGTCCGCGGTACTCGTGGTGCCTGCCGGGTCCGCGGTACTCGCGGTGTCCGCCCGGGGCGGGACGAGGGTGCTCACAGCTCGATCACCATTCGGTCGGTGGCGACTTCGAGGCCCCGGTCCGCGAGCAGCCGGTGCTCGGGCGCGTCGGGGTCCCCGAGAGGGTTGGTGTTGTTGAGATGGGTGTAGAGACAGCGCGCGCCGAGTGCGGCGAGCCGGTAGGCGGTGCCGTCGGGCCCGGCGATCGGCAGATGCCCCATCGCGGTGGCGGTCCTGGTGGAGAAGCCCGCCCGTACGGGTTCGTCGTCATCCCAGAACGTGCCGTCGACGAGGACGCAGTCGGCCTCTTCGGCGGCGCGCTGGAAGGTGTCGCTCCAGCGGGCGAGGGCGGGCGCGTAGAGGAGGGAGCGCCCGCTGAGGGTCGAGCGCAGCCACAGGGCGGTGACCCAGGGGTCGTCCTCGGGCGCCCGTACCGCTCCGGTGGTCCTCCCGTCGGGCTCGCCCACGGCGTATCGGGGCCGTTTGGCCGAAACCGGTAGCGCGGCCATCTCGATCGTGCCGTCCTCGTCCAGCGGTACGGGGTCGGGGCCGGTCTCCCGCCAGTCGATCCGGGTGTAGGGGGCGAGGGTCTCACCGAGCCGCAGCCGGTGCAGCAGGGCGTCGCGCACCGGCCGGGTGGCGAGCACCTCGAAGCCGTCGGCTTCGCGCAGCCGGGCGATACCGAGGGTGTGGTCGAGTTCGGCGTCGGTGAGGATCACCCCGGCGACGGGGGTCCGGCGCGGGGCGGGGCCGGGCCAGAGCGCGGGGGTGTCCTCGATCTGGTCGCCGATGTCGGGGGTGGCGTTCACGAGGTACCAGCGGCCCTCGTCCACCCGGACGGCGAGGGAGGCGTGGCGTCGGCGCCGGCGCGGATGCGCGCGTGCCCCGGCACAGCCGGGACA